>DAIPYY010000034.1:0-8619 GCA_036782475.1 Candidatus Saccharimonadota bacterium | reverse complement strand
CGTATAATATGCCATATGCGAGATGACATAAAACCACCCCTCCCCGTAAAAGAAACTACTATGGCCGTACCGCCCGTCGAGCCGTCGCAGCCCGCGGAGCAGCTTGCCGCACCTGCGCCGGAACCGTCGCAGACCCCTGTAAAACGCCAATCAGGCGCGCCTGTCGGGCCGATCATTTTCGCCGTTATCATTTTCGTGATACTTGCCGCGTGCGCCTACGCCGTATTCCGGGGGATGTAGCGTGCGGGTGTATCCGTCTCTTGCCGATCCGGCGTGCGCTGCGCTCCTTCAAAACGGCGCAGTCGGCGTGATTCCCACCGATACCATATACGGCCTCGTATGTCGGGCCGCCGACCGCGCGACCGTGGAGCACTTATTCTCTGTCAAATCCCGTGAAAACAAGCCGGGCACCATTATCGCCGCGAACATCGAGCAGCTGAGGGAGCTTGGAGCCGATGCCGGCTACCTTCAAAAAAGCGCCGCCTACTGGCCCGGTCCTATCAGCGTGAAATTTGCCCATCCCGACGATCATCTCAGCCGGGGAACAGCGACAATTGCGGTCCGTATACCCGATGACCCTGCCCTCACGGCATTGCTGCAGGCGGTAGGGCCCCTCATGACCACCAGCGCGAATCAGCCGGGCGAACCCGGGGCCGAGACCATCGGCGAAGCCCAGGCATATTTCGGCGACACCGTTGATTTTTATGTCGACGGCGGGACCCTAAGCGGCAGACCGGCCTCTACCATTATCCATCTCATCGATGATACGGTGGAAATCGTCCGTCAGGGTGCCGTAAAGATAGATAAAACAGGGAGGATAATTCGATGAGGAAAAATAACGGCGCGGTCCATGTCATTATCCGCGATGAGGACGCCATCCTGTTCGTGCTGCGCAGCCATACCGGTTTCGCTGATGGGCAGTATTGTTTACCTTCCGGTCGCGTAGAAGACGGTGAAGTATTCACTGCCGCTGCCGTGCGGGAAGCAGTGGAGGAAGTGGGTATCACACTCAACCAGGATGAAATCGGCTTTACCTATCTGCAGCACCGCCTCGCCGATAACGAACTTGGCGAGCCGGAAGTCTGGGTCGACGTATTTTTCGAAGCCGGCCCCTGGAAAGGCGAAGCAGTCAACGGCGAGCCGGACAAACACGGCGAAATAGCGTGGTTTTATGCCGATAAGCTGCCGGAGAATGTACTCGCTTCACACCGGTATGCACTTGAGCGTATCGCGCACGGCCATTCGTATGGAGAGTATGGCTGGGATAAGATTGCGCCAGCTATTAAAACATTGTAGAATATAAGTATGGCAGAACGTGTTTCTTTTATCCCCGAGACATCCGCTGAGGATGCTGACGACAATAAAGAAGAAAAATCCAAAAAAAAGAAAAAGGCGTCGGCGCTTGTCGCATCCGTCATTGAAAAAGACGTCCCGAAGCCTGAGGAAAAAACCGACCCTAAACGAAACACTTTCGACAAACTGTTTGCTGATCTCGCGCTCGAAAAAGAAGCCAAACGAGAAGAAAAAGACCGCGCCGAGGCCACACTTGCACAAGCAGCCGAGGAAAAATCCGAAAAAACCCCCGAAGCTCCTGCCGAGGCTTCGGAAATAACCCTTTCGCATGAGCTTGCACCCCATCAGCTGAACGGCGGGGAAGTTATCATCGATCTGCGCCAGGCTCCTGAAAATATCGAAATTCCCCTCGAGGCTGACGAATCCGATGACAGCGAAGGAGCCGCACCGGAAAACACAGATCTCGAAACAGTAGAAGCGGCTGTACCGCCCGAGGAGGAGCCAGAAGACTCGTTCACTCCCGTCACGAACGCTACATCGCAAACACGCTCTTCATCAGGTAGCGGCACGCCGGGAGCTACTAGTGGTTCCAGTTCAACCAGTCCCATGGCATCAGGCGGGACTACTCCACCGAGTGGCGGCGGCCGTCCTCCGGCACCTCCTGCCGGCTCGTCAGCGTTTCCATCTCCTCGCCGTCGAAGCGCCAATACGGCAGCGGCGTCATATGCCAATACCGCCCCAGTTCCGCCGCAGGCAAACTTCAACCAGCTACTCGCCGCCCAGGCAGAGGCGGACGAAGCGTGGCTACGGGGCCGCCGCCGCGGACATGGCGAAGGACTCCTTGCCGGGCTCCTCGTCGGCGGGGGTATCGAACACTTCAGGCACAAGAGCCGTGAGCGCAAGATGGAGAAAAAAGCCAAGCAGGAGCTGAAGAAGCAGGAAAAAACCCTCGAAAATGAGCAGTTTAAAGCTACTCAGCTCGAACAGACGACCAAAGAAACCGTCCGAAAAATGACAGCCGAGCGCCTCGAGCACGAACAGGCATTGCAGCGCGAGGCCGAAGCCACTATCAGCGCACAGCGATCAGAGGCGACCGCGACCGCTCGGGCACTTGCCGCCGAAAAAGCCCGCGCTGACGAGGAGAAAGCCAAAGCCGAGCTTATCGAACGCCTCAACGCCCAGGCCGCCGAACAGGAGCGCCTTGCCGCCGAGGAACGGCTGAAGAACCCCGAAAACCGCATCGAGACAAGCGCCTGGCATGCCATAGAAGTAGATAAAAGCGGCCACGCTGTCCAGGACACCGGCATAGAGTATGGCCATGAATATTACCGGGAGCGTGCCCACGAGGCGGCCCCGAAAGAATACGTCGATGCTAAAGCCGGCGGGGCGGCCCTCACTGCCATTACCCAAGCCGGGAACGATTCATCCACATTGCCGCCGATTACGCAGCCTTCATCGACGGGTGGTACTGCCGCGACGGCCGATGGCAATCAATCCACCGAATCCACCGATGCCCAGCCGAAGGATGCCGGCGCAAGTATCACCACGCCCTCGGTCTCACCGCTGGCTACCATTGTGCCGTTGCTCGTCATTTTGGCAGTCCTTGCAGTCGTTATCGCTGTCTTGCTCTAAACGGCGAGAGAGTCTAGAACTCCGCCCGCAGCCATTCATCCAGGCTGCCGCCGCCCCCGGCGGTGAGGCAAAGCACGGTGTCGCCTTCGTCGAGGTGGCGCTGCAGGGTGTCTTTCAGGTGAGTATCAAGTGACATGGCTGCTGTTTTGCCCTGTGCGGCCCCAGAGAGGCCTTCCCGCAGGTTTTCAGGGGTAAGCAGTGTAAGTGACTGGTCCTCCCGCGCCAGGTAACTGGGGACTATGTAGAGCTGTTTGACGCTATCAAAGAGGTGCACCAGTTCTTCCCGGATAAAGTGCTGACGGGTATTATGCAGCCCCTCGTATACTACCACCAGATTGCCACCTGCTACTTCGTGTCCCAGCTGCAGGGCACCGCGGATTTTCTCGGGCGTGTGGGCGTAGTCGCTTACGAGCCCTGGTACAATCTGTTCGAACCGTCGGGAAACGCCGGGGAATCGCTCGAGCAGCGGGAGCAGTTCTTCGACCGGTTTGCCGGTGAGCTGGGCAAACGCCTGGGCAACCTGCCAGGCATCGCGGCGGTTGACGTGTCCGGCCAGCTTGATCCGGTCGATGGCCGGATCCGCATCGTTCAGGGTGCGTTCCGGTGCGCTGCTCAGGCGGTCCGCGTCGGTCTGCCACAGCAGGTATGCGTCCGACTGCTCAAGGAAATCACGGAATGCCTGGTAATACTCCTCACGGGTCGGATAGATGTCGGGGTGATCCCAGTCGATGCCTGTGATGATGCTGAGGGCAGGGTGGTAGTGCAGGAAATTCCGGTCAAATTCGTCGCATTCGTAGATGAAATACTCCGCGCCATTCTCGTACGCGCCCATCTCGGCGAAGCTGCTTTTGGCGGGCAATATGTATCCGACCGGCAGCCCCAGTTGTTTGGCCAGCCACACCGACATCGCGGTCGTCGTCGTTTTGCCATGCGTGCCGGCGATTGCGATAAGCTTCAGCTGTTTTTGCTGCAATATCTCGTTCAGCAGTTCATCGCGCTTGCTCATGCGGATGCCGTGTTCCCGGCAGAACTGGAATTCCGGCGCGTCCGGCTGCTCGATGGCCACGGCGGAACTGTATACATACCAGTCGATCGGCGATTTTTCGTGGGCGGTCTCGATGTCCTCGTACCCTTGTCCGATGGCAACATCGGTAATGCCATGGTGACAGAGGTAATCGATATAGAGCGATTCCTGCTTGTCCGAGCCCGATACCGTATAGCCGGCCTGTTTGGCGACCAGCGCGAGCGGTCCGATGCCCGTACCGCCGATTCCGGAGAAAAAGATGTGCATACCCCTATTGTACCCTATCCCATGTCAGAGGGAACGCTTCGCCCACCACCGGTACGCGGAGCTGAACAGGAACACGCCGAAGCTGGTGATGGTGATGACGACGCTCCAGCCGGCCAGGTCGGGCGACCATTTGGCAGAGACGAAGTCAAATTTATAGAGCGCGTCGGGAATCTCGCTGAGCGTGATGCCATGAGCGGCGGTGTACTCTTCGATACAGGAGATGATGGTGGCTCCCGCGCTGCCGGGATATTGACCGGTGCAATGCTCCTGGGCCTGATGGTACAGGTTAGCGTTTACTTGACCGAGCTGCTGTTGTTGGGCGGCCTGGGCGCGTTCGTAGGTGTACTGCAGCTGTATCGGCGGATAGACCGCGTTGTTGCCGGAGGTCAGGCTGGTATTCATATGGTTGTATACGTAGTGCCGCAGGGTCCGCAGGGCTGCCTCCAGCTCGGCGGCGTCGCCCCTTTTGTCCGCATCGTAGACCGCTTGGCGATAGACTGCCATCTGGCTGTTGTTGTTGCGCAGCGCAAACAGGCTGACAGTGCCAAAAACGATCGCGACGAGCAGAAAAAACAGCGGGTACCATCGCCGCACCCAATGCCGCACCCGATGGAGTCGTGTATGCATACTGATTATGATTATACACGAGCCGGCCATATGCCCAGGCCGGGGTAAAAGAAAACACCCCGTCGATTGACAGGGTGTTTTAGTGAGACTAATCGAGATTAGCTGCGCTTGACGGTCAGGAAGCCGTTGCGTGGGTTTTCGTTGACGACGAAACCGCTAGGCAGATCGGTACCTTCTGGGCGCTCATCCTTACTGAAGTAATAGATGGTCTGCTCTTTGCCACCGCGGAGCGTAACTTTCTTTGAGTTCAGGTAGTATTTGACACCTTTTGAGTTAACGTGACTATATGCCATAGTTGGACTCCCTCCATTAGTTGGTACCCCTAACATACCCTGTTCATAATTCATTTGTCAACACCTTTTCTCTCGAGAGGGTGAAAAATCCGCTCCCAGGGGGTGACTTACTCTTGCAACACACGGAGCCTTTGTATTACACTTATGGTTGTTACTAACTTCAAAGTAAAAGGTGGTGGAACTGTATGGACTTCCGACAAAATCTATCGATGGGTGCCAACCGGACCGAACCAGCCCCGGCGGCTCCGTCCAACAATAATAACTCAAAAAAAGAGAATCCAGTCGAAAAAGCGCTGCGCACGCCTAAGTGGATGAAAATACTGAGCGCGGTCGTTCTCGTCGGCGTTGTCCTGCTGATTGTCGGCGTCATCGTAGTGTTCGCACGCACGGCCTCCGGCGCGGATGACAGTAAATACCTTAAGACCGACAAATACCAAGCCGTCTTCTTGAGCAACGGCCAGGTGTACTTCGGCAAAGTAAAGGCTCTGAGCCGCAGTAATGTCGTCCTCAAAGACGTGTTTTATCTGACGCAAAATTCAACGAGCACTACGTCAAGCACCAGCAGTAACACCGATTACACGCTCGTGAAGCTCGGCTGTCAGCAGATTCACTACCCGGATGACCAGATGGTCGTCAGTCGCGATCAGATTACATTCTGGGAAAACCTCAACAACGACGGTAAGGTCGTGAAGAGCATTAATGAGTTCAAGAAGCAGAACCCGAACGGTGAGAACTGCTCGACTACTACCAATAGCACGCAGTCGACCAATTCCGGGACGAACGCGACTCAGAACTCAAGCAATACAACTAACACAACCAATACGAACGACTCTACTTCAACCGGTAACTAATACTACATAGTTCCAGATAGAAGTGAACGCCCCGGGAAACCGGGGCGTTTTACGTAGGGAGATCAGTAAGAATTATTACGTATCGTTCCGTATGGTTTGCTACACTAGAATGATGAAACAACCAATCGTAGTCGCAAAGAACTTGCGAAAGCTTTACGACGGCAAACCGGCCGTCGACGGCGTATCGTTCGAGGTGAAGCAGGGAGAAATCTTTGGCATCTTGGGCCCGAACGGCGCCGGCAAAACCACTACCCTCGAGATGCTCGAGACCCTTCGCCCGATTGACGGCGGCGAAGCGACGCTGGCAGGGCATAATGTTGCGACCGACCCGTTGTACGTCAAGGCGGTCATCGGAGTACAGCCGCAATCGCCTTCGTTCGAAGAGAAAACCCGCCTCACGGAGCTGCTTGAATTTTTCGCTTCGACCTACGGAGAAAAAGTCGATGCCATGAAGCTCCTCAGAGACGTCCAGCTCGAAGAAAAAGCGCATAGCTACGTCGAGCAACTTTCCGGCGGTCAGCGACAGCGTTTTTCCATCGCTGCCGCTCTAGTGCACAACCCGCAGGTCTTCTTCCTTGACGAGCCGACCACCGGCCTCGACCCGCAGGCGCGGCGCAACCTCTGGGATCTCGTCCGCGACATCCAGAAACGCGGTGTCACCGTCATAATGACGACGCATTATATGGACGAAGCCGAGCTACTGTGCGACAGAGTTGCGGTGATGGACAGCGGCAAGATTATCGCGCTCGATACGCCCAAGAATCTCATCAAGAACCTGCTTAAAAAAGGCTTCACAAAGGCACAGCATGTCGAACAGGCGAATCTTGAGGACGTCTTCATCGATCTGACCGGAAAGGCATTGAGGGACTAATATGGAACGATTCAAAAAAGCATGGCTTCCCGTCATCACATTTGCACGCATCGACATTAAACGGCTTTTCCGCGACAAACTCGCGATTTTCTTCACTTTTGTATTTCCTTTGCTGTTTCTCTTCGTCTTCGGTGGCATATTCGGCCGCAGCTCCAGCGTGAGCTTCAATGTCGCGCTGCTCAACAAATCCGACACACAGTTCGCCGATACGTTCATCAAAGAAGCGAAAAAGAGCAAGGTGCTCAAGGTGGACGATAGCGTCACCACTCTCGCCGCAGCCGAAGAACGCATGTCGCGCGGCGAGCTTGATGCCACCATCATATTGCCTGAAAGCTTCGGACAAGTTGACGCCAAGGGCTATCCAACCGGCGAAGCGCAGGTCGTGTACGACAAAAACAGTGAACAGGCGGGACAGACGCTCGCTTCGGTCCTCACCGGCATGTTCGATGGGATAAACGCTCAGTTCGTCGATATCTCGAAGCCATTTACCGTCACCGCAAAATCGACGGCCAAAGCCGGCCTGACCCAGTTTGACTACGTGTTCGCCGGCCTGCTTGGCTTCTCGCTGCTCAGCCTCGGTATCTTCGGCCCGACCAATGTCTTCCCCAAGCTCAAAGAGCGTGGTGTCCTGCGACGGTACCACACGACGACACTGCAGGTTTGGCAGTATTTCGTCGGCAACGTGCTGTCAAATATCGTTGTCGGCCTGCTCTCGATTGCTACTATGGTAGTCGTCGGCCTTCTTTTCTTCGACCTCAATATGCAGGGCAGTTACTTCTTGCTCGCCGCGCTCGTCGGTCTTGGCGCGACGATGCTGTTCGGTATCGGCTTGGCCGTCGGCGGATGGGCGCGCAACGAGCGCCAGGCCGCGCCGCTTGCGCAGATAGTGACGTTCCCGATGATGTTCCTCAGCGGCTCCTTCTTTCCCCGTTTCCTCATGCCCGAATGGCTTCAGAGCATCACCGCCTACCTGCCGCTGACACCGGTGATTGATGCCTCGCGGCTCATCATTACCGAAAACCGCGGATTCATCGAGCTTTTGCCGCAGTTTGGCCTCATCGCCGGCTGGTGTGTCATCATCTACATCATCGCCTTCCGCATCTTCCGTTGGGAGTAGACAAACACATAGCAAAGTGCTATAATAGTACAAATATGAGTGAGTTCGGATTTCCCGCCACCGGAGATATTGTATTGCCTGTGCCGCAGTCGGCTGAGCCTATACTTTCCCTGTCGAAACAGAACTCCCTTGAACCGACCAACGATGAATTAGCTCGTGAGTCTAACGGCGGTATTGACCCGTGGTTTCTCGAAGGGGACAACACCAAGTTGGCTCTTGAGAAATACTACCTTGAGGGTGACGAAAAACACGGAAGGGCAATTAGTAGCGCGCTAGAACATACCAGCCTCATTGGCAATCTTGCAGTACGTACAGCAGAGAATGGTATGTTTGTCGCCGATACACTCTCCTCGGCCGAGGCAGCATTACTTCGTCAATTAACGCGCTTCAGTTTTTGGGTTAATACATATGAATCTGCACCGAATAATGCTGCCTATAGGCAATTCATGTCGGTAAATAAAGCTCCCATGGTTCCGAAGCTGACGACGGCGGAGAAATGGAAAGCGGCCGTCGGCGCAGTACTTGCTTCGAGCGGTATCGCGCCGCTTTTGACCATGATGCCGCAAATGGCGCAGATGGGTATGTTCGGTGTCGCGGCAGGAGGGGCGGGACTCGGCCTTTCTGTAGCTAAAACTGCTTGGCAA
>DAIPYY010000033.1:0-8750 GCA_036782475.1 Candidatus Saccharimonadota bacterium | reverse complement strand
GTGTAAACCATTCATCAAAAGCTCCTCCCATGAAAATTGGCGGTATGACCGCAACCAACAAGGCCATACCAAGTGCAACAGGGATATAGTAGCTGGCAAATTTGTCCAAGAATTCCTGCATCTCTGGGCGGGATTTCTGTGCTTGTTTTATCAGGGTGACTATCTTCTGAAGGGTGCTGTCGGCAATAGTTTTAGTGACTTTCACTTCGAGATAACCACTCAGGTTCTGTGTGCCCGCATAAACAATTTCGCTACGGTATTTCTCCTTTGGTATGCTTTCCCCGGTAATAGTCGCTTCATCGATGGACGATTCGCCATCGACAACGACACCATCAAGCGGCACCATATCACCGGGTCGAATCTTAACTATCTGGCCTTCACGTACCTTTTCGACGGGTACTTCAGTGCCATCTTTCAAGCGGGCAATTTTTGGCGCACTTTCCAATAGTGCCGCTACGGCTTTTTGCGACCGTGCCTCCCCAAATTCTTCGAATGTTTCAGCTAATGCAAAGAAGAACATGACGGCGGCGGCTTCGGCTATCTGGCCAAGATAGAGTGCCCCACCCGCCGCGACGGTGACGAGGAGACTAATCGATATTTTGCGTTTCAGCACATTTCGCACCGCCGAAACCGCGACTGGCGCACCGCCCGCAATGAGTGACACAAAATAGAGCCACTTGGCGATAGGCGCGCCCATGACACTGCTCAAGAGTCCGGCCACGAAGGTTGCGGCAGCGATAACAATGAGAATCTTCCCAATAGTTCTTTTGAGCGCTTCTTTATTTGTCATATCTATCATGTGCCATTCCTTGCCGTGGCGCTTAATGCGTCATTATTTGTTATGTCTAGCATATATCACTAGAGTAGCGTTGACCAATAATCCCAAAACCGTTGTGTAATGAGACCGATGATGAGCATGTACCAAAGGATGAGTAGTGCGAGATGGTTTCTCTGCAACGCTTCGACCGCTGACTGCCATTTTTTTGGTGTCCTCAGGTACCCCTCACGGATAGTATACAGAGTAGTGTAAAGGAACATTGGTATCATTATCGTCCATGTGACGAGGCAAAATGGGCAAAGTGCACCGATTTCGTAAAGGCTTTGATATTGCAGCCAAGCAACAGCGACCACACCAAACGTCATGCCACCCTGTAGGCTGCGCCAAAACCAACGTTTAAAGCGAGCACCGGCCAAGAGCGCTGCACCAATAGTAGCAACGGCACTAAATCCGATAATTCCTATGAGTGAGTTGGGGACACCAAGAACTGAAGCCTGTGGTTTGTTTATGGACGAACCACACGAGATAATAGGGTTAATATCACAGCTCAGTACCGTAGATGCGTTAGTTAAAAGGTTTATTTTTTCAATCGTTAGTACTACCGACACGAGAACTCCAATAGTACCGCCGATAAGTAAGATATATGGCAATACCTTTTCAAGCGACCATTTTATACGTCGCATGATTACTGCCCCGCTTTCACAAGAGCTTGGTCAAGAATTTTCGAGAATGCCTCCGCGGTATTGTCCGGATTCTCAATTTTTTTGCCATTCAGGACAAACGTCGGCGTGCCGTTAGCCCCCAGCTCGCGTACCTCACTCAGGTCGGCATTGATAGTGTCGCTCAAAGAGCTGTCTTTGAGGTCGGTGCGCAATTTCTCCATGTCTAGACCTATCTCCTGCGCGTATTTATCCATGTATTGCTGTGTGCTTCCGATCTCCCATATTTTTTGGTTGGCAAATAACTTAGCTTGCATTTCAAAAAATTTGCCTTGACGAGCAGCTGCTTCAGCATAATTCGCGGTTAGCCGAGAATACTGGTGGCCACCGCCCAATGGAAAATACTTTACCTGAAATCGTACCTTGTCTTTGTAAGCTTCTTTGACGGCTTCTAGCGTTGGGTAATATGCGGCGCACGCCTCACACTGAAAGTCTACGAACTCGGTAAACGCAACCTTACTGTCAAGCTTGCCGTAGACGTTATTTGACCTCGTCGCTTCTGTCGTGGGCTTAGTGGTTCTTTGAAATATGACTAAACCGGCAAAACCGAGAATAAGTACGCTGAGTATAATTAAAAATTTACGATCCATCTGGATACTCCCATTACTTAGTTACTTTTCTTAGATAGTAGTAAGTAACGGCTCAAAAACGCATCTGGGTAGTAAGATGGATTTTACTGCGCGTAATAAGATAGCCGAAAAAAATCACGGGGATACTTATGTAGTAAGACGTCAAAGGTGGGTTGGACCTTTGCCATACTGGCGGTGGCGTTGGTTCGATTTCACGCCGTTCATCATCAAATTTCAGTGAAACTGGAGTTTGACCATCGGTATGACAGTTTGCGCAGGAACCGACCGAGCTCGATGTACTAGTATGCTGGGTGCCGTTGGTTGAGACTATACAGAACCAGGTTACGATGAACGCAAGCGTAACCGCCGTAGCAATACGGAAGTTATTCCTCACGTTCTTCTTCACCCATCCTAAATGATGCATGCTTGCTATTATACCCGATTAAACGGTTTGCCGCACCGTTTTAAGCCCTCTGAGTTGGCTTGCATTTTACCGATTCCAAGGACTACGGGGTGCGATTACTTTATGCATACAGCAACCGTGCGGTATCATCCAAGTTGAAAGTATTAGCGTCTAGGGTGGCTTCCTTCCTCTGTCTCTCCATTGTACGGGTGAACCAAACAAGTCAAGGTAGTACAAGTCTCCACCTTGACTTCTTTGGTCTCTCAGCCCGTGTTTGCTCGCCAGAGCGGCAGAAAGCCCGCTCACAAACGAAGGAGGGTCCTATGGACACTACAACGCCAACACATCAATACGCAGAAGATATCGCTCGTCTTAATGACGGAGCGCGTGAAAACGCGGTGAACTACATGGCAACCAGGGGCATATTGGCACTTGATCCGCAAATGATCTCCGACATCTATGTGAGGGTGCAGAATTTCAAAGATTTCACAGAAGACAATGATCCGTACGGAGAACATGACTTTGGCTCGTTTGTCATCGCTCGAAATGAGGTGTTCTGGAAAATAGACTACTACAACCATGAGCTGTCCGCCTGGTGCGACCCGCTTAGCCCGGAATGTCGCCGAGTGCTGACAATTATGTTAGCCGAGGAGTATTAGCTCCTTACGTCCTGAGCAGGACGGAAAAAGGCTCAAGACTAACCTTGACGAAATCTTTTTAATGCTTGACACGCTAGTGTCTCGACCCGCTCAACATGGCCGAACGGCCATACTGCTGTTCGATGTTCAAAAAGCTCTACATCAGGATGATCACAGCCTGCTATTGCTTCCTGAAGCCGCTTCGAGTCACCTTCTGGGGTGTATCGTGGGTCGCCCTGTATAGATAGGCTCTTGCCACCATTCTCGTCGGTTATAATAAGTTGCCTTGATAATACAGTAGTACGATCAAATCTAGAACGCATCTCAACTCCGCTAACCTCCCGTAAGTCGCTCGTAGCCTTTCCGACAATTGGACATCCAGGACAAAATCTAATTTCTCCGTCAATCTCTTTCATGGGGACTATTATGTCAGCCGGGGTGCATTCTATGCAAGCAGGAGCACTTTGGCACGCTGCATACTTCCGCCTTCGTAAACTCAGCCGTAAGAATGCAGCTACGTCAGAATAAGTTGATTTGTAGTCTATTCATCGCTCCGCTTGCCAGCCGGTTCATACTGTCTGTCGGACAGAATGTATGCGTCTGTCCGCGCTCCAAACCAGACACTCTGTGATTATCTCAACCCGCGTGACCATTGTAGGCGCGGCAAGCTTGCCTACAATCGTCACACCACCTTGATTTCGTGTATGCTTGTCACGACATGGAATGTAAAGTCCGTCTCATCTAAGTAGCTATCTTCCATTTGTAGTTCTATAAACTTGCGAAGTCTGGTTCGATCGGACGCGGAGGAGGATCGTACAAAGTAAACGTCCGGGTAGACGTCCCATTCCCAATCATCCGAATCGTAATTCTCTATATACTTTCTAACCCTTTTCCTGATGAAGAAAAGATGCTGATTATCTGCAACTTCTATAAAGAAAGGCTTACCTTTGTGTGGCCTGACAAGCAATCCTGGCAGGGGCTTTATAATGCCTTCTACGTCGTGCAGTTCCAAAGCAGTATCGATAACCGTCTTGTCTCCGAAATGTTCCCTCGCATCATTGTATGCCGCATGAAGGGCAACCTGGAGATCAATAAAGTCTTCGGTCTTCCTCTCGTCATTCTTTCTGCTTTTCCATATGGTATCAGCAAGCTGAGTACCAACCTCCACACGCAAATACGATAAAGCTTTCTGCGTCAAAAAGTACCGGGCCGATTTGTTCAACAGCCGGTAACTTTTTTCATGAATTTTTCCTAGATACTTAGCTTTATGTAAAATCTCAAGCGCACTATAAGCAGAATTGGTCGTGATAGATTGGTACCTAGCAAGGTTGTCTGTTGTTACATAGCGAAACTTTAGAACGGTTTTGAGGTTCTGAATTTGATTAATATTTAGTTGTCTGTCCATAAACTAATACATAGTATAAAAGAGAAAAGTAAAATAACACAATTTTACAGGGGTGAAAACGGCATAATGTTCTAATTTCGAAATTATAACTAAAATGCTTGTAATTATCCTTATTGGTGTAGTATAATTATCCCTATAAGGTAAGCTTTACGAGGGTAGATATGGGCAGACCTACAGGATCAAAAAACGAAAATATACTGCCGGAAATAGTGCGGGCGAACGAAGCCGACAGGCTGGAATACCTAGCAAATCTTTTGCTAGAAATAGCCGAGACAGAGATCCGTGAAGCCGAGGAGGCTGTATGCAGTCCGAGCTAAACGGTAAGAACGCCGTGGCAGCAATCCGCGTTTCGACGACCAAGCAAGGTACGGACGGGGACTCCCCCGAGGCTCAGAAAGAGCAGATCGAACGGTTCGCCGAAAACAAAGGTATCACTATCAAGAAGTTCTTTGTTTTCATGGAGTCTGCCAGCAAAGAGCAGCAGCCCATGCAAGAAGCCGTAGACTACTGCAAGAATCCTAAAAATACCATTGACCTGTTCATCATAAAATCTATCGATCGCTTTACGCGTGGTGGTAGCTTAAGCTACGACATGCTCAAAACCCAACTGGAGGCAAGTAAAGTCCAGCTCGTCGATATCTACGGTGTTATCAGCTCACAGCAGGTCAATACCCTCGACCACCTCGGATTTGAGTATAGGTGGAGTGTCTACAGCCCAAGCAAGAAGTCAGAAATCCTCGAGGCTGAACGCTCCAAAGATGAGTTGCGGGACATTATGAGCCGTATGATTGGTGCTGAGATCCGCTATACGCAGAATGGTTACTGGATGAGACAACCTCCCTACGGCTACTACAGCGAGAAAGTCGATACAAATCAGGGCAAACGTACCATTTTGCGCCCGCGTGAAGAAGAGGCCTTGTTCATACGGAAAATGTTTGAGCTACGCGCCGAAGGACTGCTTACGGATGCCGAGATTGTCGATCGGCTAAATTCCTTGGGTTATCAGACACGCGTGAGCTACGTTCGCAGCAAAGACGACCTAAGCAAAGTCATCTCCAAAAAAGGTGGAAAACCACTGACTGTTAAAAGCATGCAGCGAATCATCCAGAATACTATTTATGCCGGTATCAACGTTGAGAAATGGACGAGCTACAGCCCTGTTAAATGTGTCTTTGATGGGCTTGTGACGATTGATCTGTTTAATCGAGCGAACAGAAGCAAGCGCTACATTGGCTATAACGAGGCCGACGGCGAGTATGAAATTCATCGCCAGGCTCCCAAGAGGCACCTGGTAGAAAAAGTCATGAATAACCCTGAATTCCCCTATAAGAAGTTCGTCCTATGTCCTGAGTGTCACGGAACACTGCTCGGCAGTGCAAGCCGTGGCAAAACGGGTAAATACTACCCGGCATACCATTGCAGCAACAAGGGACATTATTTCCGCGTGCCAAAAGATCAGATGGACGAAAAAATCGCCCAGTTTATCAACAGGATCAAAGTAAGCGACGACAAAATTGAGCTGCTTCTTGCGACTGTCCGTAAAGAGTTCGAGCGTCGGCAGGCGCTCTCAGGCGACGACAAACTAGCACTTGAGAAGCAGATACAAAAGCTCCAGGGCGAAGCCGAAGCGACACTTAGTAAAATCATGTTGCTCTCGAACCCGACGGCGATCACGTACCTCGAAAGCCAAATTGAGCAAATTCACAAGGATATCGTGCGTTTAGAAAAAGAGAAGGAACAAATGAAGACGAAAAAACCAATCGATATCGACCGGGTACTCGCCCGCGTCCGCTATTTCCTGGAAAACCTCGATTTACTCCTGTTAAAACAGCCAAATCCACACAAAAAAGCCCAGCTTTTTGGTGTTTTGTTCGACCAGCTTCCAACCTATGACGATTTAGATTATGGAACTCAAAAAACACCCCTTTTTACAGGGGTGAATTCAGTTTTCCGACTTGCGTCGCTTGAAAAATCTCATATGGTGACCCCACGGAGAATCGAACTCCGATTGCCGGGATGAAAACCCGATTTCCTAACCGTTAGAAGATGGGGCCATATGCTTATCAAAGAAAAGCTACATTAGCGTAGCATATCTGTTACGAACTGTCTAGCCTTGACTGTTGTCATAGGCAGGAAGAATAGCATAGGTCCCGAAAAGATCCTCGCAGTACGTAAACTCTCAGCCTACTGCCAGGTTGCCCTAGTAAAAATGAGCATAGGTATGAATATTGATACATCACCACCTCAATCCTCGCCATCAACAACAAGCTTAGGCACGGCAGAGAAAGAGCCAACCCCAACGGGCGCAACTGCGAGCGCGCCGGTTGAGACCGCCAGTCGATCTACGTGGCAAAAGCTGAGCAAAACTGCAAAAACAGCAGTGATCATAGCATCTGCGGTTGCCATAGGAGGTATCGGTTTTATAGCCGGCCTGCAAACTGGCAAAAACTCCACGGTGAACGGGCCAGGACAGATGAGTAACTTCGGCGGCGATGGCAGCGGATATGGCAGGCAAATGGGTCCGCCATCCGCATCGGAAAACGGCCAAACGCCGGGCGACGGCTTTTCCAACCAGTCTGACGATAGTAGTGCCACAACTCCGCAGACAACTCTAAACTAAAAAACGACCTTCGACATACCAAACCATCCAGTCTCATCTAGGGGCGGTTTTGGTATTTTTTCATCTGATTTTAAGCATTATTCCAGGTTCGGTGCCTATGCTTGAAACAGTCACATAAAGAAAGGATGACTCTATGGACAAGACGTTAACGCCACTAATAACAAAACACCTAAGCGAAGATGAGGCACTTGTGTTGCAGCAGATCTATGAAGATGATGAGGCCGATGCGCGACTGCTGGCACTGCAGCTCGGAATGGGACGAGGCCATCTGATGCAGGCGATCGCATCGTTGCGCCGCAAACATCTTATTGATATACAGCGTAGCTATGAAGGAGTCTGGATCCGGATAAGCAGCCAAGGTCGCCGTCTGATGCGATATATATGGCCGGAAGCGGCGCTCGTCTAGGAAATGCGGGTGAAACGATTTGACGCCATCATGTTTTGTCTGAGCATCGCTGTGCTTGCATTGTCGCTGGGGATTACCGCCGTGAAAGTTTCACAAGCACTACGCGCGGGATTTTCACCAAATGAGGCCTATTCCCAGAGTGGGAAAACCTAAGAATGTCCTGCAGTATATGACGCCGGCGCACAAAGTATGAGAATGACGGTTGAGAAAAATAAGGATAACAGATATAATAGAACGCCGTATGACAAAAGAACCAATTACCCCAGTCGAGGAATACAAGCACACAAAGATTCTTGCGACGATCGGTCCAGTGACCGACTCATATGAAAAAATTAAAGAACTGATCGAAGCGGGCGCGAACGGCATCCGGCTCAATTTCAGCCACGGCAATCATGAGGAGCGTATCCAGCACGTCAAATGGGTGCGTAAGGCCAGTAAAGAGCTTGGCAAACCGGTCGCGATTGTGCAGGACCTGCAGGGTCCAAAAATCCGCCTCGGTGATTTCGACGATGTCATTAACGTCCAGGCAGGTCAGGAGCTCCGTTTCAAATACGGCGCCGATTGGAAGGCGGACGGTATCATCCCGATCCAATACGACCTTAGTAAAAAAGTCGAACGCGGCCAGCGTCTCTATCTGTTCGACGGCAAAGTCCGCACGAAGATCACGAACGTGAAGGACGGCGTTGTGTACGCCCGGGCCGATAACGACGGTATCCTGCTGAAACGCAAGGGCATGAACCTGCCCGATACCGATTTCGGCGGCGACGTCATCACCGAGAAGGACAAGAAAGACCTCGCGTTCGGCTGCACACAGGATATCGACTACGTGGCGATGAGTTTTATCCACACAGCCGAAGATATCGAGCAGATGCGCCGGCTCATCAAGAACCATAACGTTGAGCGGAAAATCATCGCCAAGATCGAGACTCGCTTCGCGATCGATCATCTCGATGAAATCATGCAGGCGACTGATGGTGCTATGGTCGCACGCGGCGACATGGCGGTCGAGGTCGACCTGGAAAGCGTGCCGGTCGTTCAGCGCCGCATCATCAACTTGGGCCTCAAGTACGGCAAACCGACCATCGTGGCGACGCAGATGCTCGGCAGCATGGCCGACATGCCGGAGCCGACCCGTGCCGAAGTGTCGGATGTAGCCACCGCCGTTTTCCTCGGCGCCGATGCGGTAATGCTCAGCGATGAAACGGCCATGGG
>DAIPYY010000032.1:0-8800 GCA_036782475.1 Candidatus Saccharimonadota bacterium | reverse complement strand
CGTGTCGGCAACATATGCGTACGATCAGGTACCACAACCGCCCGTAGAAACACCGGCGTATACCCCTGCGGCACCAGTCCAGTCCACCACTCCTACGGAAGTCGATCAGCGTATCGCTGCCGAGAATTATGCCATGCAGGCAAATGACTACGCACTGCCGGGTGAACAGCCGCCGAAGCTGCAACGTCTGCGCGAATTTAGCCGCCGGCACCGTGAATCACTTGTTGTTGGCGGAGTAAGTTTTCTGGTACTTGTTTCCGTGATGTCGTATGCCGTGGCACATTTCAAACAAGCTTCGACTCCGTCGGCCACGCTCGCTTCCACCGCCACTCAAGTTACCGGTGATGATAAAGACGAATCGGCAGGCGGTACAGAAGAGGCTGACAGCGACCAAGATACGACGGCCGATGAAGAAAATACCGACGCCGATGCGGAGGATAGCACCGAAGACGAAGATATCGAGGAAAGTATTGATGCCGACGCCGATGCCAGCTGGAACGAAGATATCGTCGAAGATGAAGGTGACGGAGAAGATGCTATCATCGATGACTCTAAGGACGATCCCGTCGTTACACCCACCCCAACTCCTATACCGGCCAAGCCCGTTACCACCCAGACCCATAAGTTTACTGTCGGCTCATGGAACACTAACAGCGATAACAAAAATAATGTCGGCACTGAAGTGCTCGATATGATGACCAAGACTCAGATACTCGGCCTGCAAGAACTGCATGACAAGCCTCAACGTGACAATGTCAAAAATAAGGTCATCTGCAGCAGCTGTAAATATGCCGGCTATATTCCCGCTTACAGTTCCGGCGGCGCGGCGGCGGCCAGCTACCCCATCATCTGGGAAAAATCCGCCTTTACTATCGTCGGTAGCGGCAATTCGCAGCAGATGTGTGACGCTGCCAAGAGCAGTAAATATTCATATGCTGCCCGCTATGCGACATACGTCCGCCTACAGAGCAAAGTCAATGGTAAGCAGTTCTACGTCATCAGCACCCATTTCATGGCCGGCGAAGGATCCAAGGGCAAACCCACTTCCGACTCACTGCTAACAAGCAGGTACAAAACTCATATGTCAAAACTGACAGCCCTCATCAACAGCCTGAAAAGCGCGAACATACCCATCTACGTGACTGGCACCTTCAACGTGGATTACCGCTATGACCGCACGGTAAAAACAAGCTACTTCCCCTATGCCAGCCTCGGTGCGATTTCTGTACGCAGCAACTGGGACTACCTGAGTCTCGGCGGTATTTCCAGCTCCAAGGGATCGGTTTCATCGAGCAATCGCCTCGTCGACTACGTATTCGCCCTGCAGCGAAGCGATATGACGGCAAACGCTATCAGCCTCTCGTCAAGCGGCCATGGCTCGAGCCACTATGCCGTGTTCTTTACGTCGACTATCAAATAATCGGGTTTGCTCTACTCTGTTTCGGTTTCGTCGATATATTCCTGGCAAAACCGTTCAAATACGGCGTTCGTCCATCCGAAGCCGGTTTGTGATGGATAGACGCCCTTGAGGGGCGGTTTCGTCGGGTCAACGACATTGTACTTTTCCAGGAACACACCATTTTCGGAAAACCATTGGTAGTTCGTATGCAGCCATTTCGCGGCAATTCGTGTCGCCTCCTCATGGTAGCCGTAGCGCTCGAGTCCCTTCACCGTAATAAAGTGGAGCGGCGCCCAACCGTTCGGATAGGCCCATTGCACGGGCACACTGCCGGGCAGCTGGTAGCTGAACGGCCGGTCGTCGGTAGTGGTCAGGCCGCCGCGATGTTCGAAACGGCGTAATGCCCGCACCATGGATTTGGCCTGTTCGGGGCTGCATAGGCCAGCCCACATCGTGAAGTATGCCGCCAGGCTGCTGATGGTGCCGCGTTGTTCTTTTTTGAAATTATAGTCATAGTAGAGACCGCGGAGACGGTCCCACATAAGCGCGCTCATCGCCGCCTTGCGTCGCTCGGCGATGGTCAGCCATTCGACAGCTTCTTCCGGCTTTCCTAAGATGTCCGCCGCGCGGGCGAAGTCGGTCTCGTATTTGTACAGTAATGCATTCAGGTCGACCGGAAGGAAACTGAGCGCCTTGCGGCCGAACCGCGGCGTCATATCCCACCCGCTTTCCGCTTCGGCAAGATCATTGAGATAATTGATGTCATAGTACCTGCTCAGACCCTGATAGACGAGCCTGACATTCGGTTTGCGCGTTCCGAGCCATACCGTATGGTATTCTTTCTCGGCGATCGCGATCGCACGGGCAAGCCATGCCTCGTCGACGTCGTACGTATCGTACACATCGAAAATAAAACTCGTGAGAAACGGCGGCTGCGAGCGGCCGGTCAGGTAGGTCCGCGATGCGTTCGGGATCACCCCGAGACGCTCATAGAGGCTCAGCAGATTTTCCAAGATGCCCTTGACCAGTTCCTCGTGCTCCGCGTCGAGCATACCCTGCACCATGAAATAGCTGTCCCAGTAGTACAGCTCATTGTAATCAAACCGCGCCGATTCGTCATAACTCGGCACCAGATACGGGTGCGGCAGTCCAAGCAAGCTTTCGTCGTCCTTCGGGTGGAAACGTTCCAGTTTATGCCAATATGCCCGGATATAGTCACGCGCCGGCTGCACCTCGGCGGCAGTTAGGGCGTCGTGCGGCGCCACCTTGAAAAGGAGCGCGGTCTTTGACACGGCCCGGCGGGTCGCCGCCCGGGCGCTAGAAAATGCGCTCATCGTATTGACGGTAATTTGTTGGGTTGTTTTACGGAGCATTGCCGCCGCGGCCTCCTAGGGAATGTTTATGTAGTTTTTTGTTCCGGAGTGTCAGGCCCCTGCCCGTCCGAAAGACGCTGCTGGGTTGGATTGTCTATGTCATAGAGCACTTGGTGAATCACACCCATAAGCATCTGCGCCTGTTCACGGCTCATGCCGATGCGCGAGACGGTAAGCGGCTGTCCGTTCGGACCGTTCACCTGCGAGAAATTCAGCACCACACCACGATCTCCGGCAACCGCTTCGACGCCGTCACTATACATGATGCGCGGATCGACCATCACCATCATCATATGCTGGTGCATGGCGGCCGCATTGTCATGTGTATGATCTTCTTCATCGGTATCGTCGTCAGGCCGGCCCTCATAGCCGGCAAGGCGCCACAGCTCAAGCGCGCTTGGTTCCTCGATGGCGAAGTGACTGAAAAGCAGCAACAGCACGTCTTCGCTTGGTCGCTCATGGCCGGATTCGTATCGCTTCAAGACAGAGGAATCAATCTCAACAGCCTCAGATACCTCGCGAAGCGTTTCATGCTGCGCCTCACGGAGCATCCTCAGTCTAGTGCCAAGATAGTGGTACGGTGATTCATTACTATTCATCGTATAGTACATTTTACCTCGCTCTTTAGATGCTCGCAAGCGAAGGCAGGCAGATGCCGCTGCTGTTTTCGCTTAGCATAACGCGCTATACTGATATACATAATGAACATCCTCGAACATGTATCACTTGCCGACCATTCGACGATGCATCTCGGCGGAGAAGCGGCATACTTCGCCGAAGTCACTACCAAATGGGAGATGGGCGAAGCCTGGCAGTGGGCTACAGAGCGGCAGCTGCCCGTTATCGTCATCGGCGGCGGCAGTAACATCGTCTGGCGTGACGAAGGATTTCCCGGGCTGGTCATCGCCAATCGCATCATGGGTTATGACGACTATGCCGAAGATGCCCGCAGCCACTACATCACCATCGGAGCCGGTGAAGTCTGGGACTCAGTCGTTGCCCGCACCGTCGAAGCCGGGTTGACCGGCATCGAGGCGCTCAGCCTGATCCCCGGTACGGCCGGCGCGACACCCGTCCAGAACGTCGGGGCATACGGCCAGGAAATCGCCCAGACACTCATGAGCGTGGAAGTCTTCGACACTACGACCGGTCAGCTCACGAACGTTCCGAGCGAAGCGTGCGGCTTCGGGTATCGTCGCAGCTTTTTCCAGACAGAATACCGCGGTCGCTTTCTCATCACCGGCCTCACGCTCCACCTCACCGCCGGCAATCCCCAGCCGCCGTATTACGGCGCCGTCGATCAGTATTTCCGCGACCACGAGGTTACCGGCACCGTCACTCCGGCCATCCTGCGGGAAGCGGTCATCGCGATTCGGCGCGCGAAGCTGCCAGACCCCGCCACGGTCGCCAATAATGGCTCGTTCTTTGCAAATCCAGTCGTGACGAGTGGTGATCTCGTCGAGCTGCGAGCCAATTACCCCGAGATGCCCTGCTGGCCGATCGAGAGTGGCGGCGCGAAATTGCCGGCCGCGTGGCTTATCGAGCAAACCGGTTTCAAAGATTTTCATGACCCCGACACCGGCATGGCCACCTGGCCGACGCAGCCGCTCGTCCTCGTGAACGAGCATGCACGAAACACCGCGGATCTCCTAGCTTTTCGTGACAAGATCATCGCTGCCGTCCAGGACAAGTTCCATGTCACCCTCACCCAGGAGCCGGAGCTCCTGCCCTAAGCATACGTCTATATCGCAAAGACATATTATTGCATTTTTTGTAATTGTATTATAACTAGTCCATGTTACCTCGCCGCACCCCTCTTGTTAATGCTTTGCAGGTAGGCGCTGCCCGCGTTTGGCACGAGCATCCATGTATTGCGACAGCCGGACACTATGAAGCCAATGCCTATATTACCGCAAAAGAACGGGAGTACGGCGAAGGCTGGCCACTATCCTTCAAAGAGTGGCGGCGCACCTTCACCCTGCCTATATACCAACAGTGGACCGATAACAGCCCTTTAAGCTTCGAAGCTGGTATGACCATCGGGCTACAAATCATCGATGAATCCCGCCTCTTCGACAAAGATGCTTTTTCTGTCACGCACCGCAGTCTGCAGGAAGTCCTCGGTGCACAAACCACGCATAACCATATCGTTCTGCGCGAGAAACTTTTCGGCTGTGCCATGAAGGGCTTCGATGTCATCAAACCGCAGTTCGAGCCATCCCTGATGGAAATCGCGCCCGATCGGGCACTCATAGACGGGAGCCGCAATAGTGCGTTCGAGATGGGCGTAGGACTGGTATTGTATGCTGCGTTGAGTAGCGAGGTGGCAGCAACCATACCGAAAAGAGCGCTCGTCTAGCGGACAAGCATTTTGCTATCTCTCAATGCAGGGGTATGATAGTGTTTTTATTTAAAATATTGACAAAATGTGATATAATATAACAATGCACCGTGGCGGCCCGTTCACTCTAGATAAATCACAGCTCTTTCGGCTTCCCTCAAAACATAGCACCGGCAGGGCGACACGACCCGATATAGGTTTTCGTCCTGTCAATCTTTCCCACGAAGGCCGGATATTCTTGCCTGGCGACCCCCGCATGAGCGTCGTCAGATTGTTCACTGCCGAAGGCGAACGACTACCCCAGGAAACGCCGTATGGTACGTTCGTCGTCCGTGCGATGAAGCAGCAAGTCGCGTTCGAAGCGTTGCCACAGCACCAGCGGGCAATTCCGGTTGATTCGGCTGTTTGGTGCAACATGCAACAGTCGGCCATGGAACACATGAACGCAAAACTGGCCACGACGCGGCAGGCACCGTTTTTTATCGTCATGAGGGAAATGAGCAGCTGGGCATTGTTCGCGGCAGAACTGCGCAGTCTCGAGAGTATCGGCGGAAAAATCACCCCTTACTTGGTGGACCGCAATGGCGATCTCGGTATCCCTCCGCAAGGATTTACGTTCGACGAAATGCCGCTTGCTCAGCGGCAGATGATAACGCCCCGCGGCACCGTGATGTCGTCGGCCAGGCGTTTTTAATATACCCTTACCTCATCGCGCCTATGCTTGCTCATTTGCCGGCATATAGCTAGACTCCGTATATGAGTTCCTTTGAAGTTTCTTGTACTCAGCTTCCTTCTTCGACTCTTGGCCACAACAATATATTCGGCGTTTGGTATGACAGCCAGTACGACATGCACCTGGAATCATGGCACGGTGAGCCAGTCCACGAACTAAAAAACCTTCCCAAAAACAGAATATCTACAGGACTTTCGCATAGCAGCGAACCCGTCATCGTAGCCGCCCTCATAGGATTCATGCGGCGGGCTCAAACTCCTCAGGAAGAAATCACCAGAATGTTCATGCCGGCCTATGGGCAGCTTGATGCGCCGCGCCCGTCATACCAGAAGCCATATCACAACCATGAGCTCCTCGCGGAAGGCGAATCCGCCACTGCTTTTGATATATCCGATTTCGGATGGAGTGCGCTTGCCGTGCCTATCCCGGCCCAACCGGGCCTGCTGGAAAGTTACGGCGGTACGGGTTTTTACACGGAGGGCGAAGGAGAGCACTCCAAGCTAGTATTGGCACCTATCGCGCCCCGATCTTCCACGCCCGCGTCAGCAGACCAGGCAATACGCCTACGCGCGCCTGACGTGCAACCGGTCGCTTCCCTGATGTGCCGCATCGCTGTGGGTGAACCCGCCAAGGATATCGCTCACATGCTGCGGATTGAATTTCCAGGCTTAAGTAGGCAATAGAGCAACCGGCCTACGTCACTTCGCTGGCGTCGACGCCGATGAGACGCCTGAACTCCGCTCGGTCGATGAATGATGTCTTCCCGGAAGCGTCAAACCCGGTGCGCTCGATGTAGCGCACGGCGAGCGTGCAGTTTTCCGGCAGCTCATCAATCGGGAAAAACTGCATATCGTCACATTTGTCCGGCTCCATGACTTTCGGCGTACCCTCCCATTTCTCGACATCGAACACAACGTTGATGTAGGGAAAATCCGTGTGGTTTAGATTGAGATGCTTGAGCCGTAAGCTCGACTCGTCCGTGCGGAGCAACGTTTCCTCCAGGAGCTCACGCACCGCTGAAGTTGCGAAGCCTTCACCCGCATCGACGTGGCCGCTCGGGAAGTCGTAATAGCCGTCCATATAACCGGTGTGAGCGCGGCGCTGCAACAACACTCTGCCATCCGCATCACGGACGATCATAAACACTGCCGCCCGGAATGTCACCCTATTTTCAGCCATTGTTGTCTCCTACCCCCGTATTAGTGATAATTCTGCTCTTCGTTTTGGCTGCGTTGGCAGCTCAAGCAGTACTTCACCGCCCAGAAGCCCGAACAGGACCGGCTGAGACGCGCCTCCCCTGTCCGCAAGTATTGCCTGATGAGATTTTCGCGCAGTAGAAACATCCGGAGCGGGTAGATGAAACACCGTGCCCCATGCCGCATCGCCGTATGGGCCGGCAATGGTAGGGTTCCATCCCTCAATGATCGTTTCCGCGCCTATACCCTCCATAATCTTTTCGTCCGATATGTGGCTTTTGATTGCGCCGGCAGTATACATGGCCCGCCCCGGTGGCACAGCGATTACCCGGTCGCGTACTTCAATCTGAGGATGTTCATGGTCCAGGCAGAGGCGCAGCACACAAGCAGCGGCGGGCAGAAGGCCCTTCAGCGGGTAAGCGGGATGATTGTCTGTCAGGTGCTTGTCCGCAGTTTCAATAATTTCCGCCGGGGAGCCAGGGATATCATCGAGCATGATGTCGCGCGCTTCCAAACGCTGTGGACCATACGGCGCGTAGTAGTAGCGCAGGTAATTCTGGTGGGCACCCTCCATACCACTGCAAACATTCCCGCTCATTTCGATTCCAAGTGATAAACGAGTCATCGGCTCTCCTCCTTGATTACTCTGGAACGAATTATAGGATACTTGTACCACCCGAGCCAAATTTGCTGTTACTTTTTGTCACTCGGGAGTGGAAACTTGAGGGCGAAGGCGCGGACTTCTTCGCGGAGTTTTTTGAGCGTAGCTTCATCGTCACGCGCATCAATAGCCTGTTTCATCCACCCGGCGAGCTTTTCCATGTCGGACTCGACGAGGCCGCGCGTCGTGATGGCGGGCGTGCCCAGCCGGATACCGCTCGGCCGGAATGGCGGCAGCGGGTCGTCGGCGACGGAATTTTTGTTGAGGTTCAGGCCGATTTTATCGAGCGCTTCTTCGGCAACCTTGCCGTCGATACCGAAACTTTCGTTGACATCGGCCAGAATGAGATGATTACTCGTACCGCCGGATATCAGCACGAAACCGCGTTTCCTGAGCTCATCAGCGAGACGGGTCGCGTTTTTAAGGATTTGTGTGGCGTACTCTTTGAATTCAGGCCTGAGCGCCTCGCCGAATGCCACCGCTTTGGCAGCGATAGTATGCATGTGCGGGCCGCCTTGTGTGCCGGGAAAAATCGCCCGGTCGATAAGCGTCGGGATGTTTTCGAGTGTCTTTTCGGGGGCTTTAAGCGGGGTGGAAACCTTTCCCTTGCTTAGAATGAGACCGCCGCGCGGACCGCGCAGCGTCTTGTGTGTCGTCGTCGTGATGACATGAAAGCCATAATCAAATGGATTCTTAGCCACGCCCGCCACGATCAACCCGGCGATGTGCGCCATATCCGCCATCAGTAAACAATCAGGGCCGGCAGCCTTGGCCGCTTCGGCGAACTTCGCATAATCAAGCTCGCGCGGATAGCCGCTGAAACCAGCCAGAATAATCTTTGGCTTGTGCTTCCGAGCCAGCTCGATGAGCTCGTCATAATCAATTTCGCCGGTAGTTTTGTCCTTCATTTTATACGGCACGAAATTATAGATGTGCGCCGAACGCGTCATCGGGTTGCCATGGCTCAAGTGGCCGCCATGCCCGAGGTCCATCGCGAGTACGGTGTCACCCGGTTCTAACCATGCGTAGTAGACTGCTTCGTTGGCAGGCACGCCGGAATGCGGCTGGACGTTCGCATGATCCGCCTTGAACAGCTG
>DAIPYY010000031.1:0-8833 GCA_036782475.1 Candidatus Saccharimonadota bacterium | reverse complement strand
CATTGTGTTCGCGCTCGATGCGGCTGCAAGTGAATTCTACGTAGATGGTAAATACGAGCTGAAGTGCGAAGGCCGCACCCTCACGAGCAAGGAAATGGTCGACTGGCTGGCGAGCCTGGCTGCGGAATTCCCCATCGTCTCCATCGAGGACGGCCTGGCGGAAAACGATTGGGACGGTTGGAAACTGCTTGTTGAGCGCATCGGCGACAAGGTACAGCTCGTCGGCGACGATTTGCTCGTCACAAACACTAAACTTTTGCAGCGTGCTATCGACGAGAAAGCGGCCAATGCCATCCTCATCAAACCGAATCAAATTGGCAGCTTAAGCGAGACTATCGAAGCGGTCAAGATGGCTCAGACCGCTGGCTGGAACACGGTCATGAGCCACCGTTCAGGCGAAACCGAAGACGTGACCATCAGCCACTTGGCTGTCGGCTTGGCCTGCGGCCAGATCAAGACCGGTTCGCTCAGTCGCACCGACCGAGTCGCGAAATACAACGAACTGCTTCGTATCGCCGAGTTCGACACTTCCCTCTCGCTCGCGAAGCCTTTCAAGTAGGGTTTCCGACCGTTTTCACGGGCTAAAAAATTAATCAGGCCTGATTTTCGTATTGCTAATGCACGAGGTGTAAGTATCTTCGTAGTGCTTCGCTTATGCTAGAATGTGTAGTAAATGAACGCTAGCGCGGTGAAACAAATATTCAGCATAAAAGAGAGCTTGCTGCTTATACTCGGAATAATCTTTGGCGTGACGATACTGGTATCGGCACTCTTCGTGTTGCTCATCAAGCTCGGATATATCCCTGTAGAGCTGACCGCGGATAACCTTATGAACTATTGTATATTGCCTGCTCAGGCGGTCAGTCTCATAACTGTTCTTATTTTGATTCGAAACCGTTTAAAAAAGATAGGCGCGAGCTGGGCTGATGTCGGGTTTCGGCGTAGCCCCTTTAAGAAATCGGTACTGTACATCCTGGCGTATTATGGAGCGCTCATAGCGCTCGTCGTCGGAGTGGCTATCGTGGCGGTAACGATTGGAACATCTATGGATTCTAGCAGTGGAGACAGTGGGCGGCATGCCGGCGATGCTATCGCGGGAGGTTTCTGGATCAGTATCGCGGTAAGTGTCATCATCGCTCCTATCATCGAGGAGATACTATTTCGCGGTGTTCTATTTCCTGCGCTGTCACAAAAATATAAACCTTTTGCCAGCATTCTTATCACCACGCTCATTTTTGCTGCCGCCCACATTGATCCGGCGCGAATCATTCTTATCCTCACGCTCGGGGTCTATCTCGGCTACATGCGGTATCAACTAGGGAGCATCTACCCGGGTATCGTACTCCATATGTCCTGGAATCTGTTCGCGACGATTGCGCTCACTGCGTAGCGCACTAGTGAGCGGCAAGCCGGATGGTGAAAGTGGTACCTTTGCCGGGGGTGGAGGCGGCAGTGATAGTGCCGCCCATGGCTTCGACGGAGCGTTTGGCGATGGAGAGGCCCAGGCCGTGGCCTTCGACGTTTTCTTTGCTGCGCGAGGTGTCGGCCCGGTAGAAACGGTCGAAGATATGCGGCAAGTCTTTGGCCTCGATGCCGGGGCCATTGTCCGTCACGTCGAGCACGACATGTTTGCCCTGTGTTTTTGCCGAGATGGTGATGGCAGATTTCTTGGGTGAATATTTGATGGCGTTGTCGAGGAGGATTACCAGCATATCGGTCAGTATCTCGGCGTTGGCTACGGCCGCTTGCTTCCCTACTGTCGACTCGATACCGATATGTTTGGCTAGTGCGAGCGGTATGACGCGGTTGACTGCTTCGGTCGCGACATCATCGAGCGACGTAGGTGAGACTTCGACGGCCTTCAAGTTTGATAGCAGCAGGAGCCGATCGGTGAGCGAGCGCAGCCTGCCTACCTCGTCGAGATTGCTCTCTAGCAAGTCGCGTTGTTTGGGGACGGTCGCCCTTTTGTCTCGCAGCCCGATTTCGATTTCCGACTGCATGACGGCGAGCGGTGTGCGCAGTTCGTGCGCGGCGTCGCTCGTGAAACGGGTCTGCGCTTCAAGCGCCTCCTCGATGGGCTGCAGAGTGCGGCGTGCCAGATAGTAACTTGCGAGGCCGCCCGTAGCGATGACGACGGCATTAAAGACGACAAGACTGGTCACTAACCGGGTCTTGCCCTCTTGCTCCCGTCGTTGCCGCAGCTCCTCGAAATCATTCAGTACGCCGAACGAGTAGCTGTCTTGGCGCTGATTCCCTGGCCCGAGGGGGCGATGCAGCTCGTTCGCGGCGATGCTGTAGACGATGCCGCTAAAAAACAAACTCAGCACTGTGAGTATCAGGACATACCACAACGTTAGACGGAGGGTGGCTGAGTGGAAAAGTCTCATGTGTCGCTGCTTCCGCCTTATTTTTTGGCTCCCAGTTTATAGCCGAATCCACGGACGGTGTGAATAAGCGGTTCGCGGTCGGGGAATGCCCGGTCGATCTTGGTGCGGAGGTAGCCAATGTAAGCCTCGACGGTATTCGGCAGTACGTCCGCGTCAAAGTCCCAGACGTGGTTGATGATGGTAGCTTTGCTGAGCACACGGCCTTCGTTGCGCATAAGGTATTCGAGCAAGGCGTACTCGGTAGCGGACAGCTCGATCGTCCGGCCGCCGCGTTCGACGATTTTGCCGACCGGATCGAGTGTCAGGTCTTCTACTTCCAGAATTGACTGTACTGTCATGCCGGGACGTCGCAGTAATGCCCGTACCCGGGCGAGCAACTCTTCAAAACTGAACGGTTTCACCAGGTAGTCATCGGCTCCGGCGTTGAGACCGGCAACACGGTCGCGGATCTGGCCCTTCGCGGTCAGCAGCAGGATCGGTGTTTTGACGCCTTCTTCGCGCAGTTTCGCGCAGATCTCTATGCCGTCCATGCCGCCAGGGAGCATACGGTCGAGGATAATGGCATCGTACTCTTCGGCAAGTGCGCTCGACAGTCCGCTTGGGCCGTCGTGTACGATTTCCGCCGTCATACGCTCCTGCTCAAAGCCTAGTTTCAGCGCCCGCCCAATCTTTCTCTCGTCTTCGACAATAAGTAATTTCATACCTACTACAGTATACTCCGTACCTGAGCCGATGCTGAGAAAAGCCTCATTCTATGGCTGGCTTCCCTATTCGCCGGCGATGGCATGGGTGGCGGTGTTGCGGAGTGGTTTTTCACGGATGAAGAGAACAGCGACGAATCCGATGGCCATGAGCGATCCCGAGACGATGAAGACGCGGTGCAGTGATTTGGCAAAGGCGCTGATAACGTCGTCACTGAAGGCGTTTTGCTGTTTTACGAATGCATCGAGTGCGGCTTGTTTGGCAGGTGCCGGGAGGTTGCTTGCGGCGAGGCCTTGGGTCGCAGCGTCTTTGATAGTCTGTTTTTGCATATTGATGTTCAGCACGGTGTCGGCAGTGATGTCATTCTCGAAAAATACTGATGCCTGGGGCGCCTTTTTGAGCGTCTGGATGAATGGCAGGTCTTTGGGCTGACCGAGCGCGCCGATGATCCCCGCGGTCAGCAGGCCGCTGAGCAGCGCCGTACCGAGGGTAGAACCAAGGCCGCGGAAAAGCTGTACGCTTGAGGTCGCGGCGCCGAGGTCTTTGTGCCCGAATTCGTTCTGCACGGCCAGGTTGAGCACGGGCATGACGAAGCCGAGACCGAAACCGGTCATGAACATGATAAGCGCCTCATGCCAGTACGGTGAGTCGGGCTGTAATGTGGTGAGCGAGAAAATGCCAAGTGTCGCGATGGCGATACCAATAACGATGAAGCGTTTGTATTTGCCGGTTTTCGTGATGAGCTGGCCCCCACCGATTGAGGTAATCATCATGCCTGCAGTCATCGGCAGCAGCATGAGGCCGGCCGTCGAAGCCGTTGCACCGAAGACTTGCTGGTTGAACTGGGTCAGGTAGAGGATAGCGCCGAGGAAGGCCGCACCGAAGAGCAGCATGGTGCCGATAAGCAGGCGGTAGTTATAGTTGCTGAAGAACGAGAGCGGCAGGACCGGCTGTTTCGCCCGGCGTTCGACGAACCAGAAGCAGACCGCAGTAACCGCCGCGATGCCCCAGAGCGCCAGTTTGACGGTGGCGAGCGATATGCCGCCTTCTATGATACTGCGGAACACGACATCGGTATTGTCGACGGCGAGGACGACGGCGGAAAGCCCGATGGTGAGCAGGAGCGCTCCGAGATAGTCCGGCTTGTGCTGAGAGTCGTGCTTGATGACCGGTAGAAACCTGAAGATGATAGCGGTTGCGGCGATGCCGATCGGCACGTTGATGAAAAATATCCAGCGCCAGTTCGTCGTCAGGCCGAATATGGTATGTGCATCGGTCAGCCAGCCGCCGAGCAATGGCCCGATAACCGAGCTGATACCGAATATCGCGCCGATAAATCCCTGCCATTTGCCGCGTTCACGCGGTGTGAAAAGGTCGCCGACGATGGTAAACGCATTCGCCATGATCATACCGCCGCCGATACCCTGCAGGGCACGGAAAGCGATGAGCTGCTCGATGTTCTGCGCGAACCCGCTGAGGAGTGAGGCCAAGGTGAATGCGACGACACCGCCGATAAGGAATGGTCGTCGACCGTACATATCGCTCAGCTTACCGGCGAGCGGCACCGTGACAGTGCTGGTGAGCAGATAGGCCGTGACGATAAATCCGAGACTGGAGTAGCTTCCGAACTGCTTGACGATGGCACCGAGCGCGGTGCTGACGATGGTCTGGTCGAGAGCGACGAGAAAGAGGCCGCTCATGACGGCTGCAAGAACAATTATTTTTTCACGCTTTGTAATATGGTGTAGTGACATGTTTCCCCTCATCAGCCCGGTGTGTTTGTCCTGGCGACCACTTTTAGATAGTTGTTAGTCTTCGAATCTTTCTTCGGTAGATACGGCCGCGCGCTTGAATGAATCACTCATCTGCGTGAGGTGCGCCCCCATTTTGTTTATGATGGCCTGCATTTCGTCTTCACTGACAAAGGCGACGGTTTTGTGGTCGTCCATGAACAGCGCGAGAACCCTGTCGCCTGGTTTCAGGCCCATTCTCTCGCGTGCTTCGACCGGGATGACTACCTGGCCCTTCGGTCCGATGGTCGTCGTACCTACCAAATGAATTCCTTTGTGAAAACCCATAGTCATACATGTTATACAAGTAATACTCTTATGTCAAACGCGAATGAAAGTCAAAATAATACTACCAAAACTTCGGGCCCAAGAAGCGGAAAGTAATGGGCATGGCTACGTAATCATAAACGAGTGGATCAAGATGATCTAAATCGGTCATCAGGCTTTCTCGGTGTAGCTTTCCAAGTACAGCTGTTGCTTTGCTCAGTTTAAGTTTTATCATTTTATAATCTTCATTAGTTCGCGGATGAAAAATGCCCGGCTTCAGGTCGGTACCTTTAGCCTGCAGACAATCATGTAGGTCGGCATGAATAGCTCGTGACTGTCCATCCTCACGGTGTAATAACTTACCGTCTTCTAGTGATCGGATGGCTATGAGCCAATTGGCTGATCTACCTGGCGCTAGCGGTTTCACCGCATAGTCACTAATCTTGACCTCTGGCTCGATGCTCCCAGGCATTTCCTCCACAGTGCGTAGTCGGTAATAAAAGCCGGTGCCGGTTTCTCGTTGCTCATAAAAAGTTGCATAGCCGTTTGAGCCATTAAAAGAATATGCGTGGATCGAAAGCCAGCCAATACCTCTTGGGCGATTTGCCTTGGCAATTTCAATGCCCTGGTTAATGCGCTCACTGATGCTTGAATGTACTTTGACTGAGCGCAGTATGTCGAGTGTTTGGGCGTAGAAGTCCAGTTCGATTCCCGGCATATCACCGTAAGGCATCCTGGCACACTCTTGGCTGACCCTTATTGCCTCACTATCAAACTCCTCAAAGAGCCGGTTTCTCTCTGCACGTTCAAGATTGGTGTCAATTCATTTGTCATCTACATCAAATTTAAGAAATAGCAATAACATTTCAAACTATAAGCTATATGGAGGCATGCGCTTGAGGCTGTTGAGTTTTAGGATAAAACCCCTTACAATATATCTGCTTCGAACCTGTTGGGGGTTCGCCAAGTGGTAAGGCACCAGGTTTTGGTCCTGGCATTCGGGGGTTCGAATCCCTCACCCCCAGCCATATAGAAATATCTCGGACCCTAGTCGGAAGTTTTTTATATTTCTACGCTAAACGAGCAGGGTTTTGTGTATATCCTACCTTCATGGAGCATAGAGGGATTGTGAATTGTGAAACTCCTTACACTCGTAAGCCGGGAACTTTTTTCACCTCTTGTAGTCCAGTATAGCCGGCATTTCTTCCTGATAGATTCATTACTTGAGTAGCCTTCTTTCAATAGATGCTTGGATTTGGGTAACGATTTCTTCATTGATGGTCCCGGTCTGATCCGCAATATCTTCGAGGCTGATCGTTGCCTCTCCATCCCTTCCGATGATCGTAACGATGCTGCCTATGGTTATTTCTGGAAAATCAGTGACATCAACTATAGTGTGATTCATCATAATATTCCCGACGATAGTAATGAATGAACCTTCGCAAAGAACATTTTGTTGACGTTTAGGACGCGAGCGTAAGCCGTCACTATATCCAGTGGGGAGAATTGCCAGTCGGGAGTCTCTTTTGGCACGCCACACATGACCATAACCTGCAGTCTCCCCCTTCTGAATAAAACGCAGCGCATCGATTCTTGTCCTCCACGTGAGACAGGGGATGAGGTTTACTGGTTTTTCTACGTTCGGCTGCAGGCCGTATCCGGCAAGCCCGATTCTCACGGCGTTAGTAAAGCTCTCATTTAGCCAAAGCGCTCCAGCACTGTTACTAGCATGAATATAATCGAACCTGAAGCCCTCGGCGAGAAATGTTTCGACAGCCATCTGAAAAGCCGCCAGTTCTTCTGCTGTGCGTACGGGGTTAGTGTTCGCATCGCCGTAATGAGTGTAAATTCCCTCCGGTCGTAAATGATACCGGCGCAACCATTGGACTAACTCCGGTATATCCGTCGGGCTGAACCCATAACGATGCAGGCCGCAGTCTATTTTTATGTGGAAATTGCATACAATTCTATTTCTCACTAGATGTTCGAGCGCTGCAAAGCTGTCTATTGTCGCAGTGATGTTGAGCGGCTGGAAAAATCGAATATCATGTTCTGGTGTGCTACCTGTTATAAGGATTGGGATCGTAGCACCTGTATCGCGGAGCTTAATAGCATCTTCGATGGAGGTCACAGCGAACATGGATATATTGGCATCCTTTACGGCAGCAGCTACTTCTGTTAGTCCGTGTCCATAGGCATTTGCTTTGAGCATAAGAATCGCTTTCTTTTTTCGATTACTTCCCTGCTTCATTAGAAATGCGATGTTATGCAGTAGGGCGTTACGGTCGATTTCGACCCAACTGTTCGATTGTGGCGTCAGGTGTTTGTTCATGATTGGCTAAAGAAGTTTGTGATTACTGTTCCCACCTTTGTCGCGGAGGCTTGCTCGTAGACGAATCTTCCTACCGCAATGTCGAGAATGCCGAGACCAAATGGGGAATATACGATAGGGCGCGAAATTATGTGAGGATTAAATGACGGATTCCCGGTAATGGTACCTATTTCATGTATGTCAAGCGAAATGTCACGGCCTCCCTGATGCGCAAGGTGTATACTTGTCTTCTCCCGGTCAACATGAAGAGCATCATCCACGACATTGTATGCCTCCGCTAAAGACTCCGGCGGAATGTCCCGAAGAGATATATGAAGCACCAGCGAATCAGAACTGAAGGCAAGCGACTCTTCCACCCAAGGTTCTCCTGCGTTTGTGGCAAAAGATACGAGCTTGGTATTGTTTACGACTTGGTTCAGTGAATCGCAAATTACTGCGTCGAGCCGGAGCTCCTGTTTGCATTTCGCGGCAAAATCTGCCGCCCTCTCAAGTGAAGTATCAAGAATAAACATTTTCTTTATAGAGGGCTGGACTGTTAAGACATAGCGTACTATTTGATAGTTAATCGGACCACAGCCTATCACTGCCATTGAAGTGTTGTTCACACGCGAAAGCAATTGTACTGCAAGAGCCGCGCTGGCTGCCGTACGATGGGCGTTTATGTGTGAAGCTTCCATGAAGCAATAAGGCCTGCCGGTCGAGGTGTTATTCAAAATAAGGCTTGCTGAAGCGCGGCTAACACCACGCTCAATATTCCCCGGAAAAGATGCTACCCACTTTATGCCAGCAATTTTCTGTTTAGAGATCTCGACAAAGGCAGGAAGTGCGATTATCCGATTTTTTTGCTCATCCGGAAATCGTAAGAAACTAGAAAAAGGCAATGATGATTTTCCTTTTGAATGCTGAGTGTAGGTTTGTCGTACTATGTCTATAAGGTGCTGTTCTTGGCGCGCAAGCTGAGATAGTACCTCATCACCGCTTAGAATCAAGAGATCGTCAGCTTGTCGTGTCATCAGTGCTTATTATATGCTTTTTTACCCACGATGCGTCATATATGGTAGAGAGGTATCGTTCGCCTCTATCTGGAAGTATTAGTACGACAGTCGACTCGTTAGAAAGACGGGTGTACATTTTTTCGAGCGCGCTTATAATCGCACCAGACGATCCTCCGGCGAAGATTGCTTCGCTATCACGGAGTTTATGGCAGCCAGTGACAGCTTCTTTTTCGTTAATATGAATGACCTCTTCACACATTCCGCCACGAAAGAGATCAGGCTTGAGTGCTGCGCCATGGCCCGGAAGCAAGCGTGGCTCAGGCTTTCCTCCAAATATGACACTGCCGATCGCATCGACGG
>DAIPYY010000030.1:0-8898 GCA_036782475.1 Candidatus Saccharimonadota bacterium | reverse complement strand
CCTATCAGTGGATTGATATCACAACTCAATGCTTGAGAGGGGTGCTGTAGATAGAGGTACTCTTCGATGGACAGCATAAATGAGGCGAATAGCCCGATCGTGCTGGCGGCGGTTAGTATCCAGCCGATTCGTTTTTCTGACTTCGAGGGAGCTAGAGATGCTGTGGCCATGGTGTCCTTTGCTTTTTGGTACCGATTATATTTTGCTGCATGCGCCGGTATCGACAGCCGTCTGGGCCGTTCTGCTCACGGTCAGTATCGGCATGATTTGCGGGAGTGTCAACGCATATCCTATATTATTGTAAGTGGTTGAGGTCCCGAAGACAATGCCGGTTACCCTTCCCTGCTCATCAAGTACCGGGCCGCCGGAATCGCCGGGAATAAGCGAGGCCTGCAAGACATAAATATTGCGTTCGGTTTTTTGGCGCAGATAAATATCACGGCCGACGGCGTTGACGGTGTCGAGCACCGCGCCTACCTGCGGAGTCTGTTTGCCGCCGCCCGGAAAACCGATACTGAGGACAATGGTGCCATTTTCGACCGGTGCCGGCTCGAGTGTCAGCGGTGTCCCGATGAGGCCATCGACGGCAAGTACGGCGATATCGTAGGCTGAGTCGAACGCGATGACGGTGGCATCGTGGGTGCCATCCGTGTCATACACTTTCGGATTGTTAACGCCGGCGACGACGTGCGCGTTCGTGACGACGCGATTATGGGCATAGATGAATCCGCTGCCGCTTGCGATGCCGCCGCATCCCAACCCCTGGATACGGACGACCGATGGGCTGGCCTCGGCGATAATAGAATCGTAATTACTGAGCGAAGGCAGAGTCGTATTGGCTTCGGATGATGGTTCGCGGCCACTGAATATAAGCGGTGTGTCATTAATATTGATGAGGTGGTTAAGCGTCGACAATAGCTGGGAGGCCGGAGGCAGGTGCTGGTCGATAAGGTTGAAGGTGGCAGAGGCGCGAATAGTACGCTGAAGGTCGTTGGTGGGCAGCAATGCGGTCAGGGCGATGCCGACCCACAGTCCAAGCAAGAGGGTGAGGCCACCGAGCATTATGCCGAGAGTATTGTCGAACCGGTTCAGGATACGGCCCTTTAAGATCACGAGTTTAAGCCGCATTCCCATATATTCGCCGACGGTCATCAGCCCGAAGCTGAGCAGTAACAGAATGGAGGTAGTGATAAGTGTCTGGAGCGTGTCGTCCCGCGCATAGCCAGACAGCCAGGTGCCGATCGGCACGGAAAGAAGGACACCGGTAGCGAATCCGAGCGTTGAGCCGAGCTGCCGGACGACGCCGATTTGATAGCCGCGAACGAGGCTCATAATGAGCAGTAACAGCACGATGAAATCGACAACATTCATAGCATTAGTAGTGTAGCACTTCCTGCTGAGCAATACCTACGAGGCTAAGACTCCTCAGGAGGACCGGACAGCATCGATAAGTGGTGTGAGCAGCTGCGCGATGGCCGCATTTGAAAAGCGGCGTTCATAGAGCGCCCTGCCCTTTTCGCCGATGTGTTGAAGCTCGGACGGATGGTCGATAGCCCATTTGCAGGCCTGTACGAGAGCGGCGGCGTTTTGCTGCGGTATGACGAGCGCATTGACACGGTCTTTGAAATAAGCGGCAGTATCAGGGTTATCACCGATAACCGTCGGCACTGCGCAGGCGATACTTTGATAAGTTTTGCCGGTGATGACATGCTGTGCCTGCGGTGTGCCGCCGAACGGTCCGCCGAGGCACAGGCCGGAGGTATGCATGACGGATGGCAGCTCGTCGAACGGCACCCAGGAGTGGTAGGTGATGCGAGCACCGCGATCGGCAGCCGCTTTGACCGCCTCCTTCATCGGTTTTTTGCCCCCGACAAGTACGAACTGGAACCGTTCGTCATCCTTGAGCTGTTCCGCGGCCTCGATGACATACGAGATACCGTGCAGAGGCTGCATGTTGGTGGTGTAGTAAAAATCCTGGAACGGGTTGGACTTTTTGGCGGCCGGAGCGGGTTTGAAAAGATTTGCGTCGGTTCCGACCGGTACGGGCAGATATTTTCTAAGGTTAACCTGGTTCATTTTGGCACCGAGTTCGGCGTGTGAAGGCGTGTCCGAGAGGATTGCCCGCCAGCGACGCAGACAGAAGCGATAGAGTGGATTCGAAAGCTGTATGAGTATGGTAACGAGCCGTTTTTTCAGCGTTTTGCGGTGTTTTTCATGTTTGGCGTAGGCATTGGGGACTATGAATTCATCGAACCACACCGGCGTCCTGCCGGCTATCAAGAGCGCGGCGGGCAGTATCTCCTGTCCCCGGAACGTGACGAGGAATGCAGCCGGCTTGTCGCGCCATTTTACTTTGAGCATCCGCCATAGTGTTTCCGGGTAGCGCCGCAACCCCGAGTGCGTATTTTTGACGGCGATAAGCTTGACGCCGGGCTGGGATTTGATGGCTGCACGCAGCGATCGGGCGCGCACGTAGTTAGGGTCGTGGTAACATGTCACGACAGCGATAGTGGTCATGGTGCATCCTTTCCCGGTACGTCTTCCCGGCTCTTTTTCGCGGTCACTCTAAGTTTATCTTTTGCATGCAGTGAGAGCGCTACGAGGAACAGCAATCCCAAAAATACGATATACGATGCCCTGTCGAGCAAGCTGGCGGCGACAATGTAATGTGTATCGACGCCGTGCAGCTGCTGGGAAAACAGCAGAAATGCTTCGCGGATGCCAATACCGTCGGGGGTGATGGAGACGAACAGTGCGAAATTTGCCGCACCGGTGTAAGAGACGGCTTGACCTATTGACACATTTGCCTGGACCGCTTGTAACTCAACGTAGTACCGTACCGCCACAAGACTGATTTGAATGGCGGTAAGCAGTAATAACGTGCCAAGCAATTTTGGGAGAAGTTGTAAGCGGGGACGGTCTTTTTTCTTGCCGCGCCGGTTAAACCAGTGCAGCACGGCAACGCTTGCTCCGCCTGCTCCGGCGACGGCGAGCAGTGTTTGCCACCATGGCCGGGTACCAACGAGCGCGAACAATGCGCTGATGACTGCGTACATCGCATAGTAAATGAGCGTTGCGAACGTATAATCGCGCAGCCGCACCTGGTGCCGCTTTTTGAGGTAGACCGCTCGTACTCCAGGCCCACTTTGCAGGGGCCCGAAAAAATTCGCGATTGACGAATAAATCGTCAGCAGTATATTTTCCTGCCGCCCCAGCGATTTGCCGGCGATGCGAACAGTCGCCTGGTAGATGGCGGCAAGTACCATTATGAGGATGCTGTTTATGAGTATGAGGATGACGACAACCCGCCAGTCGGTGTGTCGGAGTTTGGCGATATAGTCCGGATGGGCGTGCAGATACCACGCGAAAGCGACCGCAGTGGCAAGGATGATAAGCACGGACAGTGCCGGCTTGATATATTTTTTCATGCTTATTTTAGCGTACCACGTTCTCGCGGTTACCTGGTATGTTTTGCGTTGCGCTATACTGTATGGCATATGCGACAAAAAAAGAGTGACAGCACGGGTTCGGCATCAGATAAGAAAAGCCCATCGGCGTGGGAACGGGTACGTACCTGGTTTGGCACGAAGCAGGCACGTATCGTCGTCCTGTCATTGTTCGCCGTACAGTCGCTGCTCCTGCTGTTCGTCACGAACTTCGGTACCCCTCCGGATGAGAGCAACCACTGGAAATTTATAAATTTCTACGCAAACAATTCGCTCTCGCCAATTTTTAGCGAGCAGACGCCCACCTATAACTTGGGCGATAAAACAAGAGAAGTCGACTATATGTACCACTATGTCATGAGCCTTGTGGTGCGTATCCTGCCCTTCTCAGAAGATGTGGAGCGGTATATTATCCGTTTGTTCTCGCTGGGATTCGCGGTGCTGTCTTTCGTGTTTCTCGCGAAAGTTTTGCGTAAACTGCACTTGTCCGAGACGATGTCGACCGTGACTATCCTGATCCTTTCGCAGCTTTCCATGGTGCTGATGATGAGTTCGGCTGTGAATAACGATACGCTCGTTTGGCTGGGTATGATGGTGGGCCTGTGGCTGCTGCTTGAGATATGGGAGCGTCCCCGGGTACCGCAGGTGTTGGGCCTGCTTCTCCTTCTCAGTTATGGAGGGTTGGTAAAACGTACCTTATTGCCGATTGCCGTTGCTATTCTAGGGGTCGCTGCGGTACTCATATGGCAGAAGCGACAGATGTTTTGGGGCGAGCTGAAACGAGCTGTCAAAAGACCTACACCCCTTATCATCGTGCTTGCTCTGCTGGTGATGCTCGGCGCCGGGCTGAGTACCGAACGCATTGGCGGCAACCTGTTGACCTATAACAAAATAGTCCCTACCTGCGAAGATGTCCAAGGTGAGGAGGCATGTTATGGTTTTTGGGCGAGCATACGCGCCCGGGAGCTTGCGGCACGTCCGCCGGAGCCGCAGCTTGCGCTTCCCGCCTTCACGGCGCACTGGTTGTGGGAGAGTTTCAAAAACATACTCGACATACAGACGCAGGGCTGGCGTCATGAAGTCGTCCCGCCGCTGTGGATGACCCCGGTTTCGTTGTTATTGGTAGGCATCGGGCTGGTATTCGGAGCGACGTACGATGGCCGACGGCTTAGACGTGAAGAGGGGGCGAGGAAAAGGCTCGTCGTGCTGGCTATCTGTCTTTTTTATATGCTTTTCCATCTTCTTTATAATTTTAGCGAGTATCGGCATATCCATGTGCTTGGGATTGCGCTGAACGGAAGGTATATATTGGCCGGACTCTTTCCTATCGTGGGTCTGGCGGTATTCTATTGGTCGGCGCTGCTCCGCAAACAGCCGGTCATGCGGACGATTCTCGCCGTGCTGGTTATAGGCGGGCTGGCAATATGGAGCGGACTATCGCTCTTGCTGCGTAACCCCCAGCTATTCCATAGCTAAATAAAACACCCTACCGCTATGGCAGGGTGTTTTATAGCAGACTCTTGTCTACTTACCAGGAGCGACGATTGTTGCCCTGGCCGCCGAAGTCACGGCGAGGAGCGCGGGGCTCCTGTGGGCGTGCTTCGTTCACGACGATAGTGCGGCCCTGTACGTCGCTGTTGTTCAGCTTGTCGATGGCTGCCTTGGCGGCGTCATCGTCATCGAACTCGACAAAACCAAAGCCTTTTGAGCGATTGGTCTCGCGGTCGATGATGACCTTAGCTGATGCTACTTGCCCGAACTCTGCAAAGAGCTCTTCGAGGGCGCGGTCGTCGATGCTCCATGGGAGTGAGCCGACGAAAAGTTTGGTTGCCATTGTCTGGTAACGTCCTTCTTCTCGGTATTCTAGTGAGGTAATACCGAGTGACCGGGATTAGCTGCGCCTCTTCAAAAACCAACTAAACTTAATGTAACTTTCTAGAACCTGAGCGCTTTTTCCTTAGTACGGAAACAGCCACCCCTTTTTCGCAGCCTTCTAGTAGTCTCAAGCGTAGCACACTTCTCTCAATATCTCAAGGACTATTTGCATGAAAAACAGCATCAATTCAGTGGGATACTTCACAGCTTTCGTTCAGCATTACGGGTTATGCTTATGGCTAAGAGCGTTTGACCACGTTGCCGAAACGCCTTACACATAAAAAATCGTAGAAAGGACTCGCTACCATGAAACGATTACCACAATTTAGAAACCTAAAACGTCTGAGCGTGCTCAACAAACCGACAAAAGTTACCGATATCACCGATGCCGACGCGGATGAGTACGATGACAAGTGGTTGCTAAAGGCAGAAAAAATCGAGGTCAAGCGACTCCGCAACTGGCGTCAGCAGCTTGCATCGTAGCGGTCTTCCTGCTATCTGTTGACGTATCAGCTATACTAGGGGTATGAGTGGTGTTCAGCGCATTGTCGTCATCTATAACCCCAAAAGTACCGGTCGCAGCTACGAGCTTGCGCGGCGGTTTCGGCGCAAGATCCGCCGCAGCCTCGATGTGCCGGTGACGCTAGTGGGGACGAAATCGATGGGGCACGGCGAAGTGCTCGCCCGCAAATATGCCGATATGTATGAAGGCTGTATGATTGTCGTGTCAAGCGGAGACGGCGGATATCACGAAGCAGTTAATGGCGTGCTCGGTTCCACACGCCCGGAAACTATTTTAGGACTGTTGCCTGGCGGCAATGCCAATGATCACTATAATTTCATCCATCATGGGGATATCGTGAAGCGGATCGGTGTGGGCCGAACGCAGCACCTCGATGTGCTCAAAATTACTTCCAGCAGGGGGTGGACAATGTACGCACATTCATACGCCGGTCTGGGCTTGACGGCACAGCTGAACGATGTGCTCTCGCAGTATGAATTCAACCCTATCCGTGAAGCAGGACTGGTCGTGCGCCATCTGTTTGACGTGCGTTCGGTGAGTATCATACGTCGCGGCAAGCGCAAGCGGCTTGACAACTTGCTGTTTTTGAATGGCGGCCGTATGTCAAAGTTCGTCAAAAACGATCGAGACGCCTCCATCACTGACGGCAAGTTTGAGGTTATTGAGTTCCGTGCCGGTGACATCCGGTCACTACTGCGCCATGTGTTTCGTGCCCTCACGATCGGGTTGGAGTATGGCCGCCAGCTGAAGACGTACACATTTACAAGCTGCCAAGATATGAGCATGCAGATGGACGGAGAGCAAATCGAACTCCATAAAAACGAACGCCTTACAATTACCGTGGACTCCAAACGCCTTCGCTGTATTATTTAGTAGCTTTGCGGTGCTTTTTCTGATAGAACGGCCAAGTATACACGGTTGTGAGCCAAGAGATGCAAACCCATGTTACCCCCACGAGCCATCCACCGATAATATCGCTCGGGTAGTGTACTCCAAGTACCAGCCTGCTGAGCCCAATAATGACGAGGTATACTACTCCTGTCGTGATGACGCGATAGCGCCAAGCCATGTTCCAGGCGAGCAGTATGCCTGTCAGGACAAGGGCGCTGCTTGCTATGGCGTGGGCGCTGGGGAATGAAAAACTCGTTTCGGCCACACCCCAGGACCACAGCTCCGGACGCGGACGTTCGAAAACCAGCTTGAGCCAGAGACTGATGACCGCTGCTCCGCCGACGCTGCTGAGGACGAAATAGGCTTGCGGGAATTTACGTTGTTTCAGTAGTACCGCCACCCAGAAGCAAGCAGCGAGAGATACAAACAGAGCGCCGCCGAATGCGGTCATTATCACGAAGCTACCTTGGAGTATATGGAGAAACGAGTGATATATACTCCCGAGCACTTGTTCGTCCCAAGTCTGCGTTTTCTCCTGACGGACGGCGAGTGCCAGTATTGCAAAGGCTATCGCCGCGGCGACACCGAGCCACAGTGTGAATCGGCGATAGAGGGGCAAAGGTTTGGGGGTGGAAGACGAAGCCATAATGATTATGGTAATAATTGTAGCAAACCTGTCTTTTTTGTTCAGGGCGGTTCCCTGCCACCTTCGGTTAGTGTATAGTGAAGGTAGCTAACGCGGGGGTACATACGCATATGAATCTACTTGAAATATCGAGTTGGCAGCAACTCCGGCAGCACGCCGAGACTGCTGCGCCACGCCATTTACGTGAGCTGTTCGCGGACGATCCGGTGCGCGGCGAGCGTTTGCGGCTGAGGGCCGGCGATATCTATGCGGATTATTCAAAACAGCGTATCACCGACGAGACGCTCGCGCTGCTGTATGCGCTTGCCCGTGACCGCGGCGTTGAAACGCTCCGCGATGCAATGTTCGCGGGTGAAAAAATCAATACTACCGAGAGCCGCGCAGTATTGCATATTGCGCTGCGTCGTCAGGATGATACCCCCATTTATGTCGACGGAGTGGACGTGATGGAAGAAGTGCGGCAGGTGCTTGCACAGATGGAAATGTTCGCGAATGCCGTCCGCAGCGGCGAGTGGCGTGGGTTTAGCGGTCATCCTATCAAACACGTGGTGAATATCGGTATCGGCGGCTCCGACCTCGGCCCGGTGATGGCAGCCGAAGCTCTGAAGTTCTATAGTGAGCGCGATTTGTCCGTGCATTTTGTATCGAATGTCGACGGGACGCATCTAGCCGAAACGTTGCGCGGACTCGAACCGGCGGAAACGCTTTTTATCGTCGCATCCAAGACATTCACGACCGACGAAACCATGACCAACGCCATATCGGCCCGCAAGTGGCTACTCGACGCGCTTGGCGACGAAGAAGCCATCCGGCAGCACTTCGTGGCGCTGTCGACGAACGTCGATGAAGTGGCGCGCTTCGGCATCGATACTGCCAATATGTTCGCTTTTTGGGACTTCGTCGGCGGCCGCTACTCCCTGACGAGTGCTATCGGACTTTCCGTCATGCTCAGTATCGGGCCGGAGCGGTTCCATGAGTTGCTGGCCGGATTTGCGGCCATGGACGAGCATTTTCGTACCGCCCCGCTCGAGGCGAACCTGCCTGTTATACTGGCGCTTATAGGTATCTGGAACACCAACTTTCTTGGCGCTCAAAGCGAAGCTATCCTGCCCTACGAGCAGTATCTCCATCGGTTCCCCGCCTATTTCCAACAGGGCAACATGGAGAGCAATGGCAAATCAGTCACCAAAGACGGCACGCCGGTCGAGTACCAGACCGGGCCGATCATATGGGGCGAACCGGGAACAAACGGCCAGCATGCGTTTTACCAGCTACTCCACCAGGGAACGCGCCTGGTTCCCTGCGATTTCATCGTGTTCGCACAGTCGCTCAATGATCCTGATGGCCAAGGTACGCATCACCGTAAACTCGTGGCCAATGCGTTCGCCCAGTCGCAGGCGCTCGCTTTCGGCAAGACAGCCGATGAGGTGCGGGCTGACGGTATCGCCGAAGAGTTGGTCCCGCATAAAACCTTTCCGGGGAATCGGCCAAGTACCACCCTGCTCCTTCCCCGCCTG
>DAIPYY010000029.1:0-9076 GCA_036782475.1 Candidatus Saccharimonadota bacterium | reverse complement strand
TTCTTTCTTCGCCTTGTGGCGGGTACCCATGTTTTGGTTGAGCTTGATCGTCTTGCCGGAGCGCGTGACATAGGCATTTCGCGAGGCGCTGCGACGCGGGCGTTGTTCAGTCATGATATATGTAAGTCTCTATTCCCATTACTGTATAAGTAGTCTTATTATAGCAAACGCAGCGTTAAAAAAATAGGAAACCGTAAGCTTTCAGGCGCTATTCAGTCGTCACCTGCTGACTACTCAGCGCCTGGGTCAGCTCGCGCGTTTCAAGGGCAAGCGCATTGCGCTTTTCGACGATCGTATTGTACTCGTTTATTTTTGCCTGAGTGGCGGCGAGCAACGCGTTATAGGCGCTCGCTTTCGCGTTGTAACTGTCCACGCTTGCGTTGTAGGCGGCAGCATCACCACCAGAGCGCAGCTGTTGCAGCCGGTCGTATTCGCTTTCGATGGCACTACGTCTGGTTTTTAGCTCACGCTGGTTGGCCTCAATCGTCTTTTTGATGGCGGCGAGCTGATCGTCATATATTTTTGCCTGATCGCGCCGGGAGGTGAACTCTGCCTGATAGTGGGCAGCCATAGTCGTGACCGTCGAGCGGTTCGTGAAATACTTTTGGTAGTATGTCTCAAGCTCGCTGGGCAGTGAAGCTATTTCGGTGCCGAATATGGAGTGCATTTCGTTAACGACATCTCTTGGCTCTGATTGTCGGTAGGCGTCGATGGTGCGTTTGATGCGTTCGTCCTTAAGATCGTTTTTATAGTACGACTCAAGCATGCCGTCCACTCGCCGCTTCTCCCGAACCGACAGGCGGTTATAAGCGGCGTGTAACATTTCGTGTGCAGCGGTTGTTTCGACGACGCCGTCCAGCCGTTCATCCGTAACGCCAAAGAGGAAAATTCCACGGTCACCGCTGATATAGCAGCCGAGTACGATCGACTGTTCCGCCGCACTCCTACACTGATCGTTGAATGCATCACCCTCCAAAATCTGTGGCCGGTTGACATAAAACAGGTGTCTGCCGAATGCCGTCATGGCCGTTCTATCCGCAAGAGCGCTGATGGCAGCCGGCGGCGTATAGCCGCGCAACCGCCACCAGTCCACGATGTTCTGCGCCTGCCAGAGGCCGACAGCCACGATTACGAGGGAAGTAAGGAGTCCTAGTAACACCCCAAGCACAGTGTGCTTGCGCTTGGCCGGTTCCACATGAATACTCATATGATTCCTATCATACGGCGTTTGGCCGCAAAGGACTAGAGCTACTCAGACAAAGGAGAAATGGCTACTCGGTTTCAACCGAATACGTCAGTTCACCGGCTTTGGCGCCTACATCGACGATATCGCCCTTCATATACGTCTCATTGAGCAGCTCGGTGGCCATCTGGTCTTCAAGTGTCTCCTGGATCAAGCGGCGGAGCGGCCGGACGCCGTTCAGCGGGTCGTACCCATGCTCCAGCAAGTAGTCTTTCGCGCCCTTGTTCAGACGAATCGTAATGCCATGTTTCTGCAGTCGCTTACGCAGTTCTTCTATCTGGAGGTCGATGATCTTATAGATATCTTTCTTCGTCAGCGCACGGAATACGACGACCTTGTCTATACGATTGAGCAGCTCCGGACGGAATTCTTTCTTGAGTCGTTCGAGTACTTTGTCCTTGTTCTGTTTGTGCAGGTTGTCGAGATCCTCGTAGTCAGTTGGCCAATCGGCTTGGAAGCCAAGCGAGGCTTCTTTTTGCAGTTTTTCGGCACCGAGGTTGCTCGTCATGATGACGATGGTATTGGTGAAATCGATTCGCCGACCCTTCGCATCGGTGATATAGCCGTCTTCCAGCATTTGCAGCAACATGTTGAATACATCGGGATGCGCTTTTTCGATTTCGTCGAACAGGACGAGACTGTACGGCTGGCGGCGGATTTTGTCGGTCAACTGGCCGCCGTCGTCATAGCCGACATAGCCTGCCGGAGCCCCTACCAGACGCGAGACATTGTGGTGCTCGCCGAATTCCGACATGTCGATTTTGACCAATGCGCTCTCCGACCCGAAAAACTCACGGGCCAACACACGAGCGAGCTCGGTCTTGCCCACGCCGGTCGGACCAAGGAAAATAAACGAGCCGATCGGGCGCGTGCCCGCACCGATACCGCTGCGATTGCGGCGGATGGCCTTGCTGACGACTTCGACCGCTTCTTTCTGGCCGATCACATGGTGGCCAAGGCTTTTCTCAAGGTTCAGCAGATACTTCGCTTCGCTCTTGATGACACGTTTCACCGGTACACCGGTCATGCGCGAAACGACTTCCGCCACATCGTCACTTGTCACTTTGATGCGTTTTGCCGTTTTGCCATTCTTTTCCAGCTTTGCGAGCTCTTCATTAATCTGCGATGCGCGCGTTTTGCTCCTGGCGGCGCGTTCGTAATCTTCGACGTCGACTGCCTCATCGATACGGGCATTCACGAGTTTGAGCTCTTTCTGCAGGCGCCGTACTTCAGGGCTGGTCTTGCCGCGGTCAACCCGCAGGTATGCTGCCGTCTCATCGAGCAGGTCGATAGCCTTATCGGGCATATAGCGGTCCTGAATATACCGTTTGGCGAAATTCACCGTGTCATCAAGCACCTCATCGGAGAAGCTAACGCCGTGGAATTCTTCGTAATGTTTGCGCAGGCCCTTCAAGATGGCAAGCGTTTCGGCCACATTCGTCTCGGGCACCTGGATAGGCTGGAAACGCCGCTCCAGAGCCGCATCCTTTTCGATGTGCTTGGTATACTCGCTTGTCGTCGTGGCACCGATGACCTGGATCTTGCCGCGCGATAATGCCGGCTTCAGTATGTTGCCAGCATCCATCGAGCCCTCCGCCGCACCGGCGCCCACGATAAGATGGAGCTCATCGATGAATGCGATCGTACGTTTGTCTTCTTCGAGTTCGGTCATGACTTTTTTGAGCCGGTCTTCGAACTCACCGCGGTATTTTGTCCCGGCAATCATTGCGGCTAGGTCAAGGATAATGATGCGCTTGTCGAGCAGGCTGTCCGGTACGTCCTCGGCGACGATCCGCTGCGCCAGGCCTTCCACGATAGCGGTTTTGCCCACTCCGGGCTCGCCGATAAGTACGGGATTGTTTTTAGTGCGGCGGTTCAGGATAGTAATAAGCCGGCGGATCTGCTGCTCACGGCCGACGACCGGGTCGAGTTTGCCGGAACGCGCCTGGCTTGTCAGGTCGGTACTGAACTGTTCGAGAACGGTCTTCTGGCGGTTACCCCGCTTGCCCGGACGCCGTGTACCGCGGCCGGGGATGGCCGCATCGCCGTCCGCTTCGTCGAACTGCCGGCTGAGGAAGTTTTCGAGCTCACGCACGACAGATTCGACATCGACGCCCATCTCCCGCAGCATCACTGTTGCCCGTGCGTTTTTCTGACTGAGAATCGCATACAGGATGTGCTCGGTGCCGCAAAAATCCTGACCGAAATCTTGCGCGACCTCATAGGCCATCCGAAGCGTCAATTTGGCCGTCTCGCTATACCCCTTCGCACCGCCGCTCAGGCCGATAGCCTGAGGATTAACTTTGAGGGCGATCTGGGCTTTTCCAAGCGTAACGCCGGCCTCCTCGAGAATCTTGCCGCCGAGACTACCGTCTTGGGCGAGCAGACCGAGTAGCAAGTGCTCGGTGCCGATATATGCATTGCCAAGACCGCGCGCAATCGTGCCGGCATGCGCAAGGCTCATACGCGCGTTGTCGGTCAAAAACCGTTCGAATTCTTGGAAATCTGGTGAATTTGGATTCATATTCGCCTCCTCCGCTCTTATCACTTTGGGTGAAGTAGAGGAAGCTCCCTTTCGGAAGATCATTCAACTTCGCTCAAGATGATTACTACGTTATAAAAACGGCCAATTAAGGAACTATTGACAGTATACAAAAATTAGCACTCCCACGTCAAGAGTGCTAATTTTGATTTTTTATCACCCGCCAGAAAGAATAACTAGAGAAGACAGTTATACCTTGGAATATCCTATAAATAAAATATATCCGGATTCATTCCGGATACATTTTTATAACCTCCCAGGAAAGAGCAGCCCGAGCGAGGCAAGTGCCGAGCCCGGCGCGATGAGGAAACCTATCTCGGTTTCCTCATTACCTTTTCTACTCCCCGTGTTCTTCGATGGCCTCAAGGAGGCTGGTTTCGAGCGCTTCTTTTTTCTTGAGTTTCGGCTGCTTTGGCAACTCGACGGACTTCACTTCGCCGTCCACCGCTGGCGTGGCCGGTGCCGTTGCTGCTTCGATATCAAGCTCGTAGCCGACAAGCTTGCTGGCGAGACGGACGTTCTGGCCGCCGCGGCCGATAGCGATACTGAGTTGGTCTTCGGGCACATATACTTTAGCGCGCTTGGCCGCCTCGTCAACGATGACGCTGTTAACTTTCGTCGGGCTGAGCGCATTGATGATGTAATCGGTGATGTTGTCGGTCCAGACGACGATGTCAATTTTTTCTTGTTCGCCGACTTCGCTAACCACCGCGTTCACACGGGTGCCATGACCGCCGACGAATGTACCGACGGGATCGACACCCTGTACATTGCTTGCGACGGCGATTTTGCTACGCACGCCGGCTTCACGAGCGATACCCTTGATTTCGACCGCACCGGCATCCATTTCCGGCACCTCGGCGCGGAACAGCCACTGCATGAACTCTTTGTTACCGCGGCTGACTACCAGCTGCGGACCACGTGGACCACGCTCGACGTCTTTCAGAAATACCTTAAGGCGCTGACTGGGATAGTAGTGCTCGCCCTGGATCTGTTCGCTGCGCGGCATGATGCCCTGCGCTTTGCCGAGCTCAAGCCGAACGATGTTTCCTTCGACACGTGAGACCATCGCATTTACGACAGTCCCGATTTTGTCTTCGTATTCGGCGAGGACGACGTCACGCTCCGCTTCACGTAGGCGCTGCAATATAACTTGCTTCGCTGTCTGCGCGGCAACGCGGCCGAAGCTCTCGACGCGCTCATGTTCTTCGACGGTTTCGCCGATAGCTGCGTCCGAACGGATCTTTTTCGCATCTTTCAGTGAAATCTGGATGTCCGAGTCTTCGACGGTTTCGACGACTTCTTTGGTAACATACGCATCGACTTCACCGCTGTTCAGGTTCATATTTACACGGATCTCTTGCTCGCGCTCACCGTAATCACGGCGATATGCGGCGGCAAGTGCCTGCTCCACGACTTCTTTGACGGTCGCTTCCGGCAAGTTTTTTTCCTCGGCGATCGCCTGTATGGCAACTGCCAGTTGTTTAAAATCCATTTCCATCGTTTTCTCCTTTCGATGTCTACCGATTACTGATAGGTATGAAAAAAGCCGACCTGCCGGCCGACTATCACGATATTAAGTATATCAGGAGACAAAAATATTACAAGCTATTGATTATTTTTAACATTCAGGATATAATACATTCATGACTGTATACAACTCAGCGTCCGAAGCAAAACTTGGCATAACAGAAAATTTTTATGTGCCTTATGAAATTACCGACACATGGACCGTAGAAGATAGAATCGGCCCAAATCTGCAAAGCGTTCGTTTCTTCAGCATGCATAATATTGTTCCTGATACTGTCACAGTGGAGCTTACCGCAAAAGAGCTGCAGGCACTCGGAAAAACAGGACTGAGCAACCTTCTTATGCAATATGATATGGAAGACGGTTCTTACCCTCCAGGTGTAGAGTTTGCTCGAAAAATAGAAAAATTAGACCTTGATGGGATCAGCATGCATCCTCATAGTATTACCGTGGCGAACATCAAGCCAGAAAAGTGCATTCCTGCCCTTGCGGCTTTTTATGGCAATCTCATGCCGTTTGGAGTCAGCCCAAAGAAAGTCATTCCTATCGAAGCAGATCTTGGGCGCAATTCTTACGGTAGAATCTTCGGCTACGGTTTCTAGACAATAAGAAATCAGAGAGTCGTCTCGTGGTACAATAACTGCCATGAGCAAATCTGTAGCACGGCTTGTCCGGCAGTTCGAGCCGGACCATTATGACCTTCGTATCGAACTTGACGAAAAGGCAATGCATTTTCGCGGCCACGCCCGCATCACAGGCCGAAAGGTAGGTCGGCCCAGCCAACGTATCACCCTTCACGGCAACGACCTGAAAATCACCAAAGCGAGCATTGTCAAACATGACAAAAAAGGTGAACAACCTGTCGCCGTCAAGCGGGTATACCTACAGAAAACGTTCCACGAAATCCGGCTTCACACCGAGGCTATGCTATACCCGGGAAACTATGTCGTTGAGTTATCTTTCGAAGCGCCCATCACCCGCGGCATGACCGGCATTTACCCCTGCTTTTTCAAGGACGGCGAGGAGGAGAAGAAGCTCTTTGCCACGCAGTTCGAAAGCCATCATGCCCGTGAGGCATTCCCCTGCATCGACGAACCGGAGGCAAAGGCTACATTCGACCTGACGCTCACTACCCGCACAGGTGTAGAAGTCCTCTCCAACACCCCTGTCGCCAGCCAGCAGGAGCGGGACGGCGCACTCGAAACCCGTTTCGAAAAAACACCGCGTATGAGCGCGTATCTACTCGCGTTCGTCACTGGCGAGCTGCAGAAAAAGACCGCTCGGACGAAATCCGGTGTCGAAGTGAACACATGGGCCACCGTCACTCAGCCGGCTGACAGCCTCGATTTCGCACTCGACGTCGCCACTAAATCCATCGAGTATTTCGAAGATTACTTCGGAGTACCCTATCCCCTGCCAAAAGCCGATCATGTCGCCCTGCCGGACTTCAGCAGCGGCGCCATGGAAAACTGGGGGCTTATCACCTACCGTGAGCGTTTGCTCCTGGCTTATGCTGGCGAGACCGGCCAGAGCGTCCGGGAGTCCATCGCGCTGGTCATCGCCCACGAGACTTCACACCAATGGTTCGGCAACCTCGTCACCATGCAGTGGTGGAATGACCTCTGGCTCAATGAAAGCTTCGCCAACATGATGGAATATGCCTGTATCGACGCACTCTATCCTGAGTGGCACGTCTGGAATACGTTCGTCAGCGCTGAAGCACTCAGTGCCTTTCGCCGTGATGCCATCGCCGGCGTGCAGTCCGTGCGTACCGACGTGCACCACCCCGATGAGATCAGCTCCCTGTTCGACCCCTCCATCGTTTACGCCAAAGGTGGCCGGCTGCTTTGGATGCTCAAAAACTTTCTCGGTGACGAGGCGTTTCGCGCCGGGCTTTCGGCATATTTCAAAAAGCACGCCTACGGCAACACCACCGGGGACGATCTCTGGGCTGCCCTCTCGGATGTCAGCGGCCAGGACGTCGGCGCATTCATGACACCGTGGCTTACCCGTTCCGGTTTTCCGGTCCTTTCCATCACCCAAGAGGGTTCACTCGTAACCGTTACCCAGGAACACTATCTCGACGACCCATCCAAGACCGATCCGGAGCGACTGTGGCCCGTACCGTTGTTTGCAAACCATGCGGAGCTACCGGCTCTCATGACCGACAAGGCCATTCGCCGAAAGGTGCCGAAACAACTTTTCGCTACCCTGAATGGTGGCGGCTACGGTCATTACCTCGTACGCTATACCACCGACACCCAGAAGCAAGAACTACGCGGACTAATCGCTTCGAAAACCCTTTCCGAAGCCGATCGCCTCCTCCTCCTCAACAGCGCATCCATGTTCGCACGTGGCGGTTACGACACTTTCGGCAGTACACTGGAGCTTCTCGGCGCTTATGAGGATGAAGCCAGCGAGCCCGTCTGGGACATGATGGCGCTCGTAGCCGGGGAAGCCCGCCGCTTCATCGACGTCGACCCGTCGCTTGAGTCAGCCCTGAAAGCCTTTACCTCCTCGCTGGTGACGGCCCGACTCAAACATCTAGGATGGGAAGAAATACCCGGTGAATCAGCGAGCGATACAAAGCTAAGGGCGCTGATCCTCAGCCTCGCCGCCTACGCCGAAGTACCTGCCGTCCTAGACGAAGCGACCAAACGTTTCGAGGCGTTCCGCACACAGAAAACACCGCTCCCTGCCGAGCTACGTTCACTTATCATGGCCGTTCCGGTGAAACAGCATGATACCTCAGCGTTCAGTTACCTACTCGACCTGCATGACAGCACCAATAACAGCGATTTGCAAAGCGATATCGCCGACGCCTTGACCGCAACGCGTACCCCCAAGGACGCTGAGACACTGCTCGCTCGCCTCAAAGACCCGAAGCTCGTCAAACCGCAAGATGCCGACCGGTGGCTCGTCTACCTGCTACGCAACCGCTACACGCGAGCAATCGCCTGGCAGTGGATGGTCGACAACTGGGCATGGCTCGAGGAGACCTACAAGCACGACAAATCATACGATTATCTGCCGCGTTACGCCGCGGGCTGCGTCAACACGCCGGAGTATGCCGAGAAGTTTCACGCGCTTTTTGATGACAAAGTCAGCCAGCCGCTCCTGAAGCGCAACATCGAGCTTGGCAGCGAGGAAATCGCCACTCGTGTCGCCTGGTTACAGCGTGACCTCCAAGGCGTCCAGGCGTTTTTCAAATCTGTTCGATAACGACGTCCACCCCGCATGGGTCGCCTGAAAGTTCAACGGCACCGAGGCAGTATTCACCCCTGTAATCATGCTGTGCGACATATAATTGGGCGGCGAACTGCATCTGCGCCAGTTTTTTCGGGGTGATGTAATCAAGTCCATGACCTTGGTTGGAGGTTTTCCGGTACTTCACTTCGAAAAACACGAGGTGTCGCCGCAGGCCGAACACCTCCCTTTTCTCCGCCACGATGTCTATCTCGGCCCGTGCGTGCCGCCAGTTCAGCGCAGCTACTTTATAGCCGTGTTTCTCAAGATAGCGTGCCGCGATCTTTTCGGCCTCATGCCCAGCGGAGTAATTCGTCATGCTAACAAGTCTAGCGATGAATCAGGCGCTTGTCACATGTATTTTTCTGATCGGCGCGAAACTCAGGCGGTGTTCTGCGGTGATGCCATATGTCTGGAGCGCCCCAGCATGCGCCGCCGTACCGTAGCCGACATGCTTTTCGAAACCATACTCCGGATATTGCAGGCCTAGCCTGGTCATGTAATTGTCCCGAGCG
>DAIPYY010000028.1:0-9134 GCA_036782475.1 Candidatus Saccharimonadota bacterium | reverse complement strand
GACCACTTTTCGGCAGCCTCACGGGTCATGCCTTTGAGCTGGCCGAAGTACGTCATGATGTCGATGACCTTTTCTTTTTTATACAGGCCGCGTTCCTCGGGCAGGTAGCCGAGCCGGATACCGCTGTCGACGCGGTAGGGTTTGCCGTCCACGGTCAATGTGCCGCCAGTCGGCAGGTAGATGCCGAGCAGGGCGCGGATGATGGTCGTTTTGCCAGAGCCGTTACTGCCGAGCAAGCCGAATGTCTCGCCGTGCCGCACGTCGAACGACAAATCGTCGATGACCGTCGTCGGCCCGAACTGCATGGTGAAATGATTCACCTCAACAATAGGTTCTTTCATGACTCCATCATAGCAGGAATCGGGAATCGCGAAATTAAAATCAGGATTTGCCAATGTTGACAGTAAGGACGATAGGTTTGTGGTCAGACCCGCCCCAGCCCTTCCCTTTGCCGCCATATAGTATGCGCATCGATTCATAGGTAAGGGTGTCCCTATCCCAAGACAGAATGTAATCGATAATCCGGGTGCTTGATGCGGTGCCTGTAGTTTTGCCCATCCCTTTAAGTTTCATGTACTCCCAGCCGCTTTTTATCGACAGGTCAGTACTTAAAGAACGACATGGCAGTGCCTGTGCCTTGCATTTGTCGGTGCGATAATCTGCATTAAGATCGCCGGTAAGAAAGATTGGCAACTGTTCTGGCTGCAGGGCTGCGATTTTGTCTGCCAGCATCTTCATATGCGCACGATAGGTCGTACCGTCATTATCCTTCTGCAAGGTGCCTTGTGCAGTTGTTGCATTGAACGGGAAGTGAGTATTCAGTGTGTAAAAGATTTTTCCTGAGGTGTTTTCTCGCAGTTTCACCCAAACCACGTATTTTTTGACATTTCTCTGCGTTGACAAATGCTCAAAGCCACTTGAAAGCAGCGTGAACTTGGTTTTATTCCATAGGATCGCAACTTTTTTAGGAGTTCCTTTTTCCTTGGGGTACATCTCGTATGCACACGTCGCGCAGGCGACTTTCTTTAGCAGCTTGCCGCCAGAACGACCTCCTTCTTGTATGCCTAGAACGTCAGCCTTTTTCAATACCTTCTTTACATTGCCGGCAACATCCTTCTTGTTATACACAAATACGTTCCAGCTTGCTATCTTGAGCTCAAGCGTCGAAGCAGGGTTGTCGGACAGGTGGATAATCGGGTTCGGGCTTGTTCCTTCTTCGATTTCGCTATAATTTTCATCTGACGGCCCATCATGCGTTACATTTTCTTCTTTCGCGATAAGTGCTAACTCTTGCTTTGACGGCTGATTGACCGAACTGTCTAACGCGGCTCTGCTGTGTACTACGGTAAAAACGCCGATAAGGCCAACAATTACCACGACCAAAATCAAGAGCGCGTGGGAGCCAAAGCCCTGCTGATTGTTTGTTGTTTTTGAGTGTTTCATTTTTTTATTCCTGAATATAGGGTAGGTGCTTCTATATGGATAGTCAAGAGTAGTTCCGGGCTATGTGTTAATTGCTCGTCTTGCCAATCGTAAGTTTGAGGGCGATAGGCTTATGATCTGAACCACCCCAACCTTTGCCTTTTCCGCCATATATGATATCCATCGCTTTATACGTTATATAATCCTTGTCCCATGAAAATACGTAATCGATAATCCGGGTGCTTGATGCGGTGCCTGTAGTTTTGCCCATCCCTTTAAGTTTCATGTACTCCCAGCCGCTCTTCATGTCTAGATCCCGGCTTAGAGACCGGCAAGGCAGGGCTTGCGCAGTACATTTGTCTGTTCGGTAGTCTGCGTTGATATCACCGGTCAGAAAAATAGGCAAGCCTTGCTTTTGTAGTTCTCTGACTTTTCTAACCATGTTTTCCATGTGCGTTTTGTATGCTCTACCGTCGGCATCGTTTTGCAAGGTGCCTTTTGTCGTAGTAGCGTTGAAGGGGTAATGAGAGTTCAGTACATAAAAGACTTTTTGCGATGATTTGTCTCTAAGTTTCACCCAAACGACATATTTCTTTTTCCCATCTTGGGTGGATAGAGCCTTAAAACCGCTTGATAATAAAGTAAACTTACTCTTATTCCATAGGATCGCAACTTTCTTGGGCGTTCCTTTGCCCGTAGGGTACATTCCATAAGCGCAACTGGAACAGGCGATTTTTTTCGCAATGGCATCTCCGAACTTAGCTGCCTCTTGTATGCCTAGAGTATCGACGTTCTTGAGGATGCTCTTGATATTGCCGGGTACGTCTTTTTTGTTAGCTAGGTAGACATTCCAGGATCCAAGGGTAAGGTTTACAGAGGAAGAGGTATTGGTGGGGATATTAGTGTCGGTATTATCCTCATCGTCAAGTTCTGGATAGTCCTCGTCAGATGCCGCATCGTCGTATGCGTTCTCCTTCGCTTCATCTTCGCTGTAGCTATACTCCGAGCTTGAGCTATTCCCTGGAGTATCTTTTGAATTACTGTGTAGGGCGCCTTGGGCTTTCGCGAAAAGACTACTCCACCAAGAGGCACTGTCGCTGTCAGTAGTATTCGCTGACACATCGTCACGGCTGTCGATAACCCCGTCACCGTTCGTATCGCCCTCGATGACGTCATCACTATTGTCGTTTTCATCGATGACCCCGTCACCATTGATATCTGTCGTCGCCACGCCAGAGTTTTGAGAACTACTAAGGCTGCCATTTCCGCCGCTGGTTACCGTCAGGGCAATGACCCCGACAGTAAACAGGAGGAAAACCGTCGAGCCAATCAACAGGATCTTTCTCGTTTTACTCAAATCCAAAAACCACTGTTTCAGTGACCGTCGTTGCTGCTGACGCTCAAACACATAGGTCTGTGCGTTTGCCTGCGCAATCAGATCGTCGACGCTGGGTGGGGGCGCTTTCTCTGGCGGTGTTTGTTCGGGTTCGTTAGGCATAGTTGCTAGTTCCATTATACCGCAGCCCGCGTCCCTCAGCGAAAGAGCTAGTGTTTTTAGGGTGTCAGTCTTGACGGCTGTTCTGCAACGCCGTTTTCCAGTAGTCGATGGTAGAGCGGGTGCTGAGAGCGGCGAACACCGTCGTGGTAATTCCCAATGCCACTGAAGCCGCTGTCTTGAGCCGGCGGTTGTCGTGACGTGCGGCCAGTTCTTTGCCGATCGCCGAGAATACCATCGCATTCTGCGCGAATTCCGCGAGCTTACCTTCTTTGCTGGTATGGAGGGGGACGCCCCTGTGTTTCGCAGCGGCAGTAGCGCCGATATTCGCTACTTTTCTTGCTGCCACCGCACCTGCGACCCACGCAGGCAAAAAACCGTCCCTCACTAGCGTACCTATCCTCGCCACCTTATGCATGTCGGTTATGACGTCGATCTTTTCGCCGAGGGGGCTTTTTGTCCCTGTTCGGTCGGCTACCATACCGTTGAAGGCATCCTCGGCCACCGCGCCTGCCAGTTTAAGGAAGCCCGCAGTGTGATAGCCCTCCCGCATATCATGCAGGCCGTTTTCGAGCACACCCATCGCGATGACATCGAGGGCGTTCGCGGGCGTGGCGATCCCATGCGTCGCGGCGGCAAGCCGCTGGAACCCCTTTCGTTCCTCCGGCGGTATATGCTCCCAGTCCGCCAGGCCACCTTCCGGGCGGTGCAAATTAAAACTCATACCTCTAGCATACCCTAAAGGTGTATCTGTTGACCCCTGTTCTCATAAAATTACAACATATCTTCTGCAAAATGTCTCAATACCGTTACAGGCTATAACAGTCATCATCCAAAATAGGCGGCAATGATTACGTCCCAAGCTTTGGGTTCAAACGAACGGTCTTGCCGCTTATAATTGCCGCTAATAAAGATATCGGCCGTATCTAAATAGCGACGAGCTACTCCCTTGCGAAACCGGGCGGCAACAGTAGTATTTATGTCATATATAAAGGCCGCTCTAACCGCTAGCGCATCATTGCCATGCCCTGCATCGGTCATCTTTTTTAGCCGGTCGATCAACTTGACCACATTGCCGCCGCCTCGATGGAATGAATAACTCACCAAAGCATCAAGTCGATGCTGCGTAGCCGTCATGCCGTTTTTCTCCAAAGCTACAGCAACAGGCCTCAGATATTGCTGTTCGATCATCTCCTTTGATAATCGACCGGCCTCATCCTTTGTAATCGTATCGCCCATGCGCGGTTTTTGGCCGTTATTCTCGATGACCACTTCCTGGCCATCCCGCATAATGACCGTACCTTTGAGGTAGTAGGTCGCCCCATAGCCGATCGTCAGGGTGCCACGACCCGCGCCAGCATCGCCGTAGGTATCGCCACGGAATGTTTCATAGGCGTGAATAAAGTCGCGCCCCTTCCTGCTAATACCAGCTGAATGGAAGTCGATCGGTGGATGCTCAACCTCAAAAAACTGCTCGGGCTGATCTTTTATGGAGCTTCTGACGAGGATGGCATGATCTCTCGCGCTATCGTCGCTGGCGTTATAGTGGTAGTGACCTTTTGACAGCCCCGGCGCGCCCTGTATAGAATCGACCCGCTCCAAGCTCCCCAAGCTACCGGACGTTTTGACGCCAACTACTTTGCCTACGCCGTCGGCAATTCTACCCAGCTGCTGATTTATCGGGTGGTCATATGGATAGAGATTGTCAGGGTCGTCATCTGATTTGCTGCCATCAATCATCGCGCCGCTAAAATCAACGGAGTTACCGTAGAAGTGGCTTTTATCATGGCGGCTCTTATGGCTGCCGCTACGATTGGTGAGTTGCCCCGACTGGATAAGAATCGGCTTACCGTCGAAATAATTGGCTGGATCTCTCAAGGCTGCTGTCAAAAGCGCCCGAAATATCAGGATATCGCGGTTGATTTCGACATCCATTTTGATTTTTTCATCGTCCAGTTCTAGCAGAGTATGCCTGTGGGCTGGTTTGCCCTTGGCCGTATTTTTCAAGTCTTTGTGTGCGGCGGTGTCCGGGGGCGTACGTACTGGCTGGTCGCTGGTCGCTTTGTCGCCCGTAGAGTCCAAAATCCACTGCGCCAGCTCCGGGCTAGACATTCGGTCAAACACAGCTTTCTGCTCCTCCAGCGTAGTTGACGGTGCCGGTGCCTCTTGTTCTGTGAACAACCCCTCAAACACCTTATAGGTAGCTGCGCCGCCAAGCGCAGCTAGGCTCAGCCCCAAAAACGCGCGGCGCGACATAGCAGGTGCCGCATTAGGATTAGGATGTGACGGTGTGCCACTGCTTTCGCGGTGCCTTGTCATAGCAGTGCAGTGCTCCAGGTTTGAGGTAAGCTTTGATGCTTTGCCATAGTTCTTTTCTTGTTTGTATCTTTATGTAGAGTACGAATGCATATTAGCATTTTTTACTAAAATTGTCAATTTTATTTTCCCTACATTAACCTTCCCAAGTTGTCACCTTGGCACAAACTGGAGTGAAAAGGCTCTAAAGACTCAGGTCGAGAAGAATAGCCTATGTGAGGGTGAGGGTAGTGCAACGGATGTAACCGCCGCCCTTGGCGAGTTCAGTAATTTCCGGCGTGATGATTTGAAAACCGCGTGCCGCAAGCTCGGATTGAAACTGCGGTGCACGGTCGGACATGACGACGGTTTCGCCGGTGCTGACGAGGTTGCAAGCGAAGGCTTCGACAGCTTCTTCCAGCGAGACTTCTATCTTTTCCACGACGTCGAGTGCGCGAAGCCTGTCCTGGCTTTCGGGCGTGAATGCTTCGGGGCACCAGGCTATGAGACCCTTTTCACCGCCGGAAGGACTCCGCAGTACGGCGAGCGCAAGGTCTATGTCATAAAAGAAACTATCGGGCCAGCCCGAGGCAGTGTTGATGACTGCTTGTCCGTATTCGTCCATCTGAGGTGCCGTCTGGAGCGCTATACGCGTAAACCCGAGCGTATCGGCGGCGAATTGTTGGGCCGCATCGTCGCTGCGGTAACCGAGCCCGGTGAAAAGGTAATCGCCGCAGGGCAAGGCGTCGCCCTGACCAGAGAATCTTAGCCCGTCAGGAACGTGCAGTACAGTTTTGCCAAGGTCCCTCAGAACTTCCTCGGCATAGGCTTCTTCGCCCCTTCGAGCATTCGGCAAGCTCGCTAAAATAGCCATTTCACCACGCACCAGCGCCCAATTCGCTGTGTAGACACCGTCCTGGCACCGCTCCGGTGCATCGACTTTAATAACTTCCACGCCGGCACTATCGAGCGCCGTCCGGATCGCCTCGTGCTCGGTCCGTGCTCTCTCCCGATCGATCGCGACAGAGGCGTCCATAAACGGATTGATCGCCGCCGCGTCGTCGAACCACTCCACCCCGGACATCAAAACAGCCGTATTACTCCTATGCATACATACTTGAGTATACGTCTTGTGTGCTAATTCATAAAACCCCTACCGTGTATGAAAGAAGAGCGAATACGCTTGAACTATACACTCTAATATGCTATAATTATATGACAATCCTGAGTCTTCATTTGGGAATAAGGCGGTCAGCATATGAGTATCAGATATGATGGTTTCGAGACCCAAGCCGAATCTGTAAGGATTCGTGAATTTCCTACTACCATGCTTGGAACGCGGAACCGCGCGCTCACTTCGCTGATATCCTCAATGAAACCCGGAGAGATGGTATTGGCCGAGCAACAGTTTTACGGGGTGTTCGATAATGAAAGCCTTACCGCCAGCTTCATTGAAAACGAAGATTTTAGCAAAGGGCGGACCTGTAGCGCTCATGGAGTAAAATTTGGCCAGCTTGTCCTTGAAAGTACTTTTGACCAAGAGCTGCCCACCCATATCGCAGTAAAGCCTTTCCCGAGCCGTGGCGTCACGCTGAACGAGCCACCGATAAAGGCGCTAGTGCATGAGTGGGCGGCGACTGACCACGTGGCAGGACTGAGTAACTATGAAAGGGTGTATTTGCCTCTAGGTCTTTGGAAAGATACTAAGGGAACGCCCCAAATGATCACACTCTTTGATGAGCAATCACAGACTCTTGATAATGTATTTTGGGCCAGAGGAAAAGTCGCGGCCAACACCGGGCAGGAGAAAATTATATCTGCCTTATGCCTAAGCCTGTATGCGCTCGGCATTCTTCACGGAGCTGGTTTGACTCACGGAGATCCACAAATAAAAAACTTTGCTCGTGATTCAAAGCATATTCGTTTCGTAGATCTCACAGAACTAGAGCTCATGCAAGAAGATACAGATGTGGTTATAAATTCTTATGACAATAAGAAAGCCATCAGGAATGATCTGAAATGGCTGACCCTGTCCGCTCTTGACCAGCAACAAAGGCCCAATGATATGTTCGAGAAGGTCGCGGCTGTGATTACGAACGAAACGATAATCAGAGGGAGTGCCAAATTCTATGACAGGGGCGTTATACAAGGAGAATATTTCTCTCGTAAAACTACGCCCCAATCACTCCTGATCAAGCCCGATGAACTGGTGCACGGCTTTCTGACGTCATATATCATCAATGCAGAAAGAGAGCATAGACCAGTAGACAAAAAAGTGGTTGGTGCAATCACAGGAACAAGCGGAAGTGTAGAGGAGTGGTCCTCTAGTTATCACAGCGCTTGACAGGGAAATTGGCACTCGTGTATATTGAGTGCTAGCGCATTGGCACTCGTTTGCGAGAAGTGCTGATGCTTAAAAACGGAACAAGTGAAAAAAAGGAGGAAACTATGAGTGTACCTATTCAGCCTCTTGCTGATTACATCGTGGCCCAGGCCGAAGAAGCCGCTACCAAGACGGCAAGCGGATTGTATCTGCCTGGCGGCTCCCAGGAAAAACCATCGGTCGCCAAAGTCGTCGCCGTTTCGCCGCACGTCCAACAGGTAAAAGTGGGTGACAAGATCATTTATAAGAGCTATAGCAATACAGACGTCAAAATCGATGGCGTGGCGTACATCCTTGTCCGTGAAGAAGACATCATGGCTACTGTTAAATAACTGCTAACCAAGAGGAGAAGATTATGACTAAGAAGGTATTCTATGATGAAGACGCTCGGCGTCGGATATTGGGCGGCGCGGAAATTTTGTACAATGCGGTCAAAACGACCATGGGACCGAAGGGCCGCAACGTCGTCATTGGCAAAAGCTATGGTGCACCGAGCGTCACTCACGACGGTGTCACGGTAGCCAAAGGTGTCGATATCGCTGACGTGGACGACGAGACACTCGGCTACAAAGTCGGTGCGGAGCTTATCAAACAGGCTGCCAACAAGATGAACGATGACGCTGGTGACGGTACTACCACGGTGACTGTGCTGACGTATCACATTTTGAACGAAGCCAACAAGCTCATCGCCGCCGGGCACAACCCGATGCAGCTGCGCAAAGGCCTTGAAGCTGCTGCTGCTGAAATTATCACTTACATCGAGAGCGAGAGCGAAGATATCAAAGAGGACAAAAAGCGTGTCGCCGAGGTGGCGACCATCAGCGCGGGAGATAGCGAAATCGGCGATCTCATCGCCGAAGTGATGAGCAAAGTCGGCCGCGACGGTGTCGTGACGGTCGAACAAGGGCAGGGTCTCGGACTTGAGAGTGAAGTCGTCGAAGGGTTCACCTTTGACCGCGGCTTTGTGAGCTCCTACATGGTGACCGATACCGCCCGCATGGAAGCGGTGTACAACAAGCCCGCCATCGTCATTACCGACAAAAAAATCAGCTCCGTCCAAGAGTTTTTGCCGATGCTTGAAAAGCTCGCGCAGGCCGGCAAGAAAGATCTCGTACTCATCGCGGAAGATGTCGAGGGCGAAGCACTCGGTACATTAGTGTTGAACCGCCTCAAGGGCGTGTTCAATACTGTGGCGATAAAGGCACCGTCCTTCGGTGATCGCCGCAAAGACGTCCTACAGGACATCGCTGTACTGACCGGCGCTGAGGTCATCACCGAAGACCGTGGTATGACGTTTGAGAACGTCGGGCTTGAAGTCGTCGGTACTGCGCGCAAGATTATTGTCGGCAAGGACGCCACGACCATCATCGAAGGTGCCGGCTCTGTCGCCGATATCAAAGACCGTCTCTCCCAGATCACTGCCCAGGCCGATGCCGCCAGCAGCGAGTACGACCGTGAGAACTACGAAATGCGCCGTGCTTCCGTGAGTGGGTAAGTTTCCGGCATCAAGGGCGGCGGTTCTACCGCAGACGAAATCGA
>DAIPYY010000027.1:0-9271 GCA_036782475.1 Candidatus Saccharimonadota bacterium | reverse complement strand
CGGTTGATTTCTTCGTGGGGCAGATCATCACCCTGGTTGAGGCGGGTTGCGATGTCGTCGAGCTTGGTTGCGAGCATCGAAAAATAGTCGCCAGAACGGATATGCGATTCAAGCTCAAGCCGCTTCATGTCGAATTGGCTGAGGAAGCTATCGCCATCTGCAACGTACGAGCTGCCCCATAGTTCGCGAACGGGCAGTCCATGTAAAAAGTTGGTAAGTTGATAAGTAGTTCCGTAGGTCATGCACGCCCCTCCAAGATGCTTTTATATGATGTTGCGCCGATGATGAGATGGTCCAGCAGCTGTATGCCCATGATCTCGCCGGCTGCGCGCAGCTGCTCGGTGATTTCGAGGTCGGCGCCGGTCGGTTCGAGACTGCCGGACGGGTGATTGTGGGCAATGATGACGGCGACGGCACCGTGCTCGATGGCCGGGCGAAAGACTTCGCGCGGGTGGACGATGTTCGCCGTCAGGCTCCCGACGGAGATGATCTCGTCATGGATTACCTGGTACCGGCTGTTGAGATACAAGCCGCGGAGCTGTTCTTTCGGGCTCCTGCTGACGTCGGCGAAATAGTGGTAGGCCTGCTGTGTGGTACGGATGTACGCAGGCTGCCCGTAACTCGAAGTCGCGTAGAAGCGCCGTCCCAGCTCGAGACATGCGACGATCTGGCAGGCTTTGCCCACGGGGATGTCAAGTACTTCTGCGAGCCGCGAGGGGTTCGTTTCGCTCCGGATCGTCTGTTCGCCGTACTCTTTGAAAAGCCGCCTTGCCATGGTGAGGACTTCTTCTTTTTTGGTGCCGACGCCCCACAGAATGGCGACGAGCTCCGCCATGGCGAGCCCGGAAGGGCCTGCCGCGAGCAGTTTTTCACGGGGCTTGTCCGGCAGCTCGAGGTCACGCACGCGCATGACGTAGCGCGGCGAACCGTCGGTATCGAGCCGGTCGTGGTCGGTAAATTGGTATGATCTGGAGAGAGTTTGGCTATTCATAGACTCAAGTATACGGTAAAAACCCTCGCTGCGCACATGATTTTGCAAACTAAAAAAGCGCTGTCTATTTCACGGCATTTCACGGGTTGTCAAGTGCCCCCGGAGGCGGTTATCATGAAAGCAAAAGAAGTTTGGGGGTACCAATGGTAATGGACGAGCGAAACCAATCGCCGGTGTTTGAAGTTTCAAACGGCGGCTTTTTGAGGGTCAGCAAATGTAATCAAAGCATCAGGACGGAGGCCGCACTATGATAGAGACGTTACAGCGCCAAGAATTCCCGCTTGTTGTCGGAGGCAATGAGTGTATCGCTACGGAGCTCTATACAGCGGCAGAAATAGACGAGGGTATCCAAAGTATGGGAGCTGCCCTTGCCGCCCAATACGAGGGGGTGTCCCGGGTTACGATGGTTCCCATCCTGCAGGGTGCAGTCAGCTATGCTATTGCACTCAGGAATGCGATGAGGGAAGCCGGCGGTCCGCGTATACGCATGGACGGCATACGGGCCTCTTCGTATGCAGGAACGGGATCGACGGGGAAAGTTACGATTACCCATGGTTTAACCCATGACGCGCAGGGCGAGCACCTGTTGGTCGTTGACGATATTTTCGATACCGGTTTGACGCTTCGAGAAGTCACCCGCCAACTGCGTCAGGAAAATCCTGCTTCCGTGAAAGTCACTACTCTGCTCGATAAACCCAGTGAATTACGGATCCAGGGAGTCATCGAAGAAATCGGAGGCCTAGCGACGGTATTTACGATGGATGCACCGCATTTTGTCATTGGTCGCGGCTTGGACTACGATGGCAAATACAGAGAGCTGGACTATATCGCAAGAGTGAGGCAACCCCTGCATACGGGTGGCTACGAGCCGTAGGCTTACATTGAAAAAGGATAGGTGCTATTAGTCATACACCTTTGCTATACTTATCCATATGGCGTATCAGAATGAACAGATTGCGGCCGCTGCAGCGTCGCTGGAAACAGAGTTTGAACAGCTATTGGACAAACAGGCGATTTTGCGCTCCAAAACACTGGGGAGCCTCTACGAAGCCCTGAAGGGCTTCCCGGCCGACCAAAAGGCCCAGTTTGGTAAGGAAGTGAATGCGTTGCGGGCCGACCTGCAGGCGAAAGTCGATGCGGCTGCAGATACGGAGACGGCACTGCCCGCCATCGATGTGACGTCACCGATGGACATGAACGCACCGCTGCCGGAATTTTTACCGTCGGAGCAGGGTACGACCCATCCGCTGACGCAGGAAATCGAGCGCATCGTCGAGATTTTCGGGCGCATGGGCTTCGTGGCTGAGGAATCGCGCGAGTTGGACGACCAGTATCACATGTTCGAAAGCCTGAACTTCCCCAAAGGCCACCCGGCACGCGATGATTATGACACCTTCATGACCACCGAGACTGATGCTGATGGCGACCCGTTCATCGCACCGGCACATACGAGCACCATGCAAAACCGTGTTCTCCGGAAGTACCATGACAACCTGGCACAAGGCGAGGCTATTGCCGCGGTCGTCCCTGACCGCGTGTTCCGCAACGAAGACCTCGACGCTCGCCACGAGCACACGTTCTACCAGGTCGAGGGCGTGTATGTCGCGAAAGGCGTCCATGCTGGCATGCTGGTCGCAACGCTGCAGAAATTCCTTGAGGAATACTATGGCCGGAAGCTCGAAGTGCGTGTGAACCCGTTTTATTTTCCGTTCACCGAGCCGAGTTTCGAATTCGCTCTCAGTTGTCCGTTCTGCGAAGACGGCTGCAATGTCTGTTCAGGGAGCAAATGGATCGAACTTCTCGGCTGCGGCATGATTCACCCGAATGTGTTAAAGGCGGCCGACATCGATCCGAACGAGTACACCGGCTTTGCCTTCGGCTGCGGCATCGACCGCCTTGTCATGATGAAATACGGCATCGAGGATGTCCGCCATTTCGAAAGTGCCAAACTCGATTTCCTGAGGCAGTTCTAGCATGAGCAAAGTGAAGATCGTAACGTTCGTTCCCGCGGATTATGCCGCTACGGTGCGGCAGGCGATGGGTGACGCCGGCGCGGGTGCACAAGGTGACTATTCGCATTGCAGTTTTTCATCTGTCGGAATAGGACGCTTCACACCGCAAGACGGAGCGAAACCGTTTATCGGCGATGTAGGTACACCGGAAGAAGTGCAGGAAGAACGCATCGAGGTCATCTGCGAGCGCTCGGAAGCGAAAACCGTCATCGCGGCGATGAGAGCGGCGCATCCCTACGAAGAAGTGGCTTTTGATATTATTCCATTACTAAGCGAGGAGGAATTATGAGCGACAGGGAACTGACTATTTTTGACAAGATCGCGAGCGGCGAGATGTCGGCACGGGTCGTCTGGGAAGATGACGGCTATATGGCATTTTTGACGCCGTTCCCGAACACACCGGGCTTCACCGTATTGATACCGAAGACATTTCAGGGCGACTACGCGTTTTCGCTTGACCAAGAGCAGTACACCGGACTCATGAAAGCGACGAAGACGGTCGCGAATATTCTCGAGAAGGCATTCGAGACCCCGCGGGTGGCCATTATCATCGAGGGCACGGGCGTGGCCTATGTGCATATCAAGCTCATCCCACTACACGGTGATTTGGCAGGACAGACCGGCGTCTGGAGTAAACATACTGAATTCACCGAACAGTACCAGGGTTGGATTACGAGTGCCGAAGGACCGAAAATGGACGACGCCCGCCTCGACGAAATTCAGGCGCAGATCAAGGCGGCACAATGAGAGTATTAGTTTTCGGGGATAGTATCACATACGGCGCATGGGACTCTGAGGGCGGCTGGGCGGACCGGCTGAAGCGCTGGGCACACCAGCAATATGTGGCGAACGGGACAAAGCTACAGGTCATAAACCTCGGTGTGGGTGGTGATACTAGCCGGAAAATACTAGCGCGGATAGAAAATGAGATCCGTGCGCGGCATTCATCGAGCTGGCCGTTTATGATCGTACTAAGTCTCGGCACGAATGACGGGCGGGTCCGTGAAGGCGTCGTCGAGGTGCCGCAAGATGAGTTTGCCGAGAATTATCGGAAGGTCGTATCTATAGCGAAAAGTTTTACCGAAAAAGTCATCATCGTCGGTTTACCTCCGCTCGGCGCGCCGGAGCTTGATTTCAAAGCCATGCGCTACAGCGACGAGACGACGCAAGCCTATGAGAGGGAAACAAAGAACATCGCCGATGACGAAAATCTGCCGTTTGTCGATGTCAGGCCACTTTTCGTGGGGCCGGACCTCTTCGCGCCGGATAGGCTGCATCCGAATAACCATGGACATGAAATCATTTACAAGGCGGTGAAAACGGAGGTCGAAAAACTGCTCGGCTAGCCCGGTTACATTTTTATCCCAGGGAAGGTATAATTTGAAGCAATGAAAGTCAGTCTCAATGTCGTAAAGCGGTTCGTCGATGTCGACCTCAGTGTCGATGAGCTCGTGCAGAAGATCAACCAGCAACTTGGTGGGGTCGAAGAAGTTGTGGACCTCGCACCGAAGTACAAAGACGTCGTCATCGTGAAGGTGGTGGCGTGCGAGAAACATCCGAACGCTGACCGCCTGAGTGTCTGCATGGTAGACGACGGCGGAAAGGTCGAAGGCGTGGAACGCGACGAAAAAGGCCATGTGCAGGTCGTCTGTGGCGCCCCCAATGCCCGGGAGGGTATATTCGCGGCCTGGTTGCCGCCGAAATCGACAGTGCCGGCGAGCGTGGGCACGGCCGAGCCGTTTTTGCTGGATACCCGCGATTTGCGCGGTGTGAAATCGAACGGCATGCTTGCCGCGGCCGATGAGCTGGCTCTCGGAAGCGACCACACGGGAATTATCGAAATCAACTCGGACGAATGGAAGCCGGGCGACGTTGCCATTGTGCCCGGAGCTTCATTCGCCGAAGCGTTCGGGCTGGACGATGTCATCATCGACATCGAGAACAAGATGTTTACCCATCGGCCAGACCTCTTCGGTCAGCTCGGAGTGGCGCGCGAGATCGCCGGCATCACCGGAAAGCAGTTCGTCAGCCCGAAATGGTATCTGGACGCGCCGGATTTCAAAAAAGCGAGCGGCCTCGAGCTGAATGTCTTTAACGAAGCCGGTGACAAGTGTCCCCGCTTCATGGCGGTCACGCTGAAAGACGTGACGGTCGCACCGAGCCCGCTGTGGCTGCAGATCGAACTCGTACGGCTTGGCAGCAAACCCATCAATAACATCGTGGACGCGACGAACTATGTCATGCTGCTCACGGCGCAGCCGACCCATGCATATGATTATGACAAACTGCGCGGAGCGACGCTCGGTGTCCGGATGGCGAGACAGAATGAGACTGTGAAACTGCTGAATGACAAGACCTACAGCCTGACTGAAGACGACGTTGTTATCGTTGACGGCGAAGGTATCGTGGGGCTTGGCGGCATGATGGGCGGTGGCAATAGCGAAGTATCTGTTGAAACCAAAAACGTGGTGCTCGAATGCGCCGCCTTCGACATGTACGCTGTACGCAAAACCAGCATGCGCCACGGGCTGTTTACCGACGCGGTAACGCGGTTCAGCAAGGGCCAGTCGCCGCTGCAGCAGCCGGTCGTGCTCGGCTTGCTCATGCTGTCAGTCATCGACACGGCGGGGGGAGTACAGGCATCTGAAGCATTCGACGAGCATATTGAATTGTCACCTTCACCAGTACTTACTGTTGATGCGAATTTCGTCAATGAGCGGCTGGGCGTAAAACTGAGCGGTCGGCAGATTGCAGATTTACTCAAAAATGTTGAATTTGATCTTGTCGACGGCCAAAAGGAAATTGACAGCAGGATTGACGAGCTCGGCGTGCCGTTTTGGCGCACCGACATCGAGGTACCAGAGGATATCGTCGAAGAAATCGGTCGGCTCTACGGGTTCGACAAGCTGCCGCGTGAGCTGCCGCAGCGCAGCATCAGCCCGGCTCCTGAGAATCCTGTTTTTGCCATGAAACAAACGGTACGACACATGCTCAAAGCAGCAGGCGCCAATGAAGTCCTGACATACAGTTTCGTCCACGAGCAGCTCATCACTAATGCAGCGCAGGACAGTTCTCAGGCATTCCAGCTCGGTAACGCGCTCAGCCCCGACCTGCAATATTACCGTCTCAGCGTCCTTCCAAGCCTGCTTGGGCATGTGCATGCAAACATTAAGACTGGGCATGATGAATTCGCACTGTTCGAGTTTGGCAAGGCGCATCGCAAGGGCGATTTGGACGAAGAGGGACTTCCTAGAGAATATGCGCGCCTAGCCTTCGTCTATGCAGCTAAAAAAGGTGGTAAGGCGGCGTACTACACTGCTCGCCGCTACGCGGAGCTGGTCGTACCAGGATTGACGTATCAGCCATTATCGTCATTTAACACCAGTGAATATCCTATCTTCGAACAGCTTGCCGCCCCGTTTGAACCGGGCCGCTCGGCGGTGCTTATGAACGATGACAGATTCGTCGGCGTCATCGGCGAGTTTAAAGCATCCGTTCGCCGTGCCTTCAAACTACCGGAAACCGCTGCCGGCTTCGAGCTCTTCCAGTCGCAGCTCCTGAAAGTGAAACGGAAATCATATACCCCGCTCAGCCGTTTTCCGGGCGTCACCCAGGATATGACCGTACGAGTCGGCGGAGGTACTCCCATCCGGCAGATAACAGATGTGGTTACCGATGCGCTTCGGGCGAAACAGCCGGCCGATGTGGCGGCGCATATCGATCTTATCGGTATTTATCAGCCGGAGGGCGTGGATACTAAAAACGTGACGTTCCGCCTCCACATCGCAAGTTACGAGAAGACCCTTACCGATACGGAAGTGAACGATCTCACCGACGCTTTGGCCGAAGCTGCCGCCGATACGCTCGGCGCGGCGCGCATCTAGCACATTGTTACTAGTATTCACTCCAGCGGACTGTTATGCTGGTAGTATAAACGGAGCGTTAGCACTATGAAACAAGCAATCCGGGCAATCGTGACGAATGGCAATCAGATGCTCGTCATGAAACGCAACAAATTCGGCAAGCAGTACTATACGCTCCTTGGCGGCGCGGTTGAGATCGGCGAGGAGCTTGAAGCAGCACTCCGGCGTGAACTGGGGGAAGAAGCATCGTTGCAGGTCGGTCGCGTTCAGCTCGTCTACATTGAGGAAGCCGATCCGCCATATGGTACGCAGTACATATACTGGTGTGAGTACCAGGGCGGCGAGCCGGTGCTCGGTACTGATAGTATTGAAGCAGAGATTAGTAAGGGCGGACAAAACACCTATGAACCGATGTGGTTGCCCATCGCTGACCTTCCGAATGTGAATTTTGTTTCCACATCACTTAAAAATGCGCTTATCGACGCGTTCGCCCACGGTTTCCCCTCCGAGCCGCAGCAACTCTTTTGGCGCCAGTAGACAAAGCAGCGAAAGTATTGCATTTTACTGCTTTTCGGACTAGGCTGGTAGGATGAGTGAGATAGTTCCGCTCGTTCCCGTTCATGATTCGTCATCTCCGGCAGGTCCTGATCGTTCAGCCTCTCGGCATTTGCCACGCCGGATTACATGTGGTGCCATATCGCTGCTGATGTCCGCCTATATCGCTGATGCGGTTACTGCCGATGTACTGACCCTGAACAGCGATCCGAGTATTGCGGGTCCTACCGCTGAGCAATTGTCTTGCCGTGGGAGCAAAGGGGTAATGATCACCGAAGCGGGGACCGGCCTGCAGGCCAGTGACTTCATGCGCAATATGATGGCGCCGACGATGAATGCGGAGGGTATATGTATCGGGGCACTGCACGAGGGTAGGACATCACGCGCGGACATGAATGCACGGGCGATTGGCAACTTTGCCTTGTCACTCGAACGGGAGGGACCGGTCGATGTGATTCTCTTCGCTGACAGCGAAGGCGGCATGGGTATCCCGACGCAGGTCAAAATCATCCGCGAAGAATTCGGCACGAAAGTCCGTGTTGCCGCGGCCATATGGAATGCGACGCCCAATGGCAGGGAAGACCTGAAAAAAGCCGATAACCGTTTGTATGTCGACAATTATGATTTTCCATATGGCCGCGGCGTCGTGCTCGCGACGAATATCATCGGTGAATGGCGGGAAGGTGCTGGCGTGCTAGATACGAAGACCTACTATGATGCTTGGCAGAATATGACGAAGACAGGCGTACTGCTTACAAAGTCGCAGCTGAAAAATATCTATGACGGCTTTCCGGAGGTCACAGACGTTGATGAGCTTCGAAATGCCGATGGCTCCCTGCCTGATTTTCACTACATATACGCCACGACTGACGACACCATAGAAGAGCCACAAGCTGTCGAAGGCATACAGGCAAAAATACCTGTAACTATTACCATCGAAGTTATCGAGACGGATGAACCGTTCATGCACGCGAAAGAGTGGCTTGCCGATAAGTACCATATTTACGAGCCGACGATACGGAGAATGGCCGAAGGAGTCAGCGCTCGTATCGATAGCCGTAAGGCGGCGTAGTCCTGGAGCTCAAAGCTGGCAATGCAGCCCTGAGGTGGTATACTAGAAAAGCGATTATAACCTAAAGAGGGAACAATATAGTTATGGCAAAAACGCCTATGAGCCATCGGATTTTTGCGGGTCTTGGTGCTGCACTGTTTTTTATCACCGCTTCAGCATTTACCGGCATGGTCATATGGGATGCTGTCCGCAGCAATAAATCGGCTTCTTCGACGAGTTCTACTACGAGCACTGCTGATACGTCGACCGTGAGTACGACCAAGCTCGAGGGTACGCAGTTGTCGGACTTCACACCCGTGAGCAAAGTAGATTCCCTGCAGATCATTGACACCAAAGCAGGTACCGGTGCCGTCGTCAAAGCGGGACAGACTGTCAATGTTGACTACACCGGCGCGGTCGCTTCGACGGGTACTATATTCCAGAGCTCACTCGATAGCGGCAACCCGATCGACCTGAGCCTCAGCGGCGTTATCCAGGGGTGGCAGCAGGGTATTCCCGGCATGAAAGTCGGCGGTACGCGCCGTCTCGTTATCCCCGCTGCGCAGGCGTACGGTGAAAATCCGCCGTCCGGTATCCCCGTGAATGCCGATCTTGTCTTTGATATTACCCTTCATTCAGTTAAGTAAGGAAACAGCATGCTTGATGATTTCACCCCTATTGAACAAATAGACAAACTTGGTATCGTTGACCAGGTTACCGGAACCGGAGCGGAGGCGACGGCAAGTGATACTGTGACCTGCCACTATACCGGTGCAATCGCGAAGACCGGCGTGGTATT
>DAIPYY010000026.1:0-9468 GCA_036782475.1 Candidatus Saccharimonadota bacterium | reverse complement strand
CACTTTCTCGGCGGATTTCGCCGCCAGCGCTTCCGAATCTTCGACGAGCGGGAATACGACATATAGTTGCGCCCTGCCCGCTACGTCTGCCGCAAGACGTTTGTAGAGCGCATCGCGCTCCCCGTGACCGACAATCGCCGTTTCGATGGGCAGCCGGCCCGCCGGTTTCTCACGCAGGATTGATATGTCCATTTCGCCGTACAGCGTCAGTGCCAGGCTGCGGGGAATCGGCGTCGCCGTGAGACTGAGCACATGCGGCATATGACCGGCTTTGCGCATCAATTCTTTGCGCTGCTCGACACCGAACCGGTGTTGTTCGTCGATAATGATAAGCCCAAGGCGCTGCATGTCGACTTTTTCCTGGATAAGCGCGTGGGTTCCGACCACGAATCTGGTGGTACCATCCGCGATGCTGCGATGCACCGTGTCTTTTTGAGATACCGTCATGCCGCCGACGAGCAGGGCGATATCGTCCCGTCCCTCAAGTATATCCGTGAGTGTCTGGAAATGCTGGCGCGCCAATATCTCCGTAGGTGCCATCAGCGCCACCTGGTAGCCGGCATGCAGCGCCATTACGGCTGCCATCGCAGCTACCACCGTTTTGCCAGAGCCGACATCACCCTCGACCAGCCGATTCATCGGATAGTTGAACTCCATATCCCGGTACACCTGCCACACGCTTTTGCGCTGATCGTCAGTGAGCTTGAATGGCAGCTTGGCGACAAAATCTTTCGCTACCCGCTCATCGAAAGGGATCGACAGTGCATTTTCCCGTGCATTTTCCTGTTTGTTGAGCAGGCTCGCGAGACTGAGCTGCAAAACCTCTTCAAAACCGAGGCGACGCTTGGCGGCCGCCAGCTGCTCGGTCGATTCGGGATAGTGCATGGCCATAACCGCCTCCGTACGCGGTGGCAGCGAGTACTCGGTGAGCATCCAGGGCGGCAATGTTTCGGGCAGCGTCTCTATGAGGGCTTTGCACGAGCCGATAAGCCGACGGATCTGTACCGTTGAAATAGCCTTCGACTGACGGTATACCGGCACGATGCGCGCGGTATTGAGCGGAAAATCTTTCACAAGCTCCGCGCTCGGATTCATGATCTGGAGCCGCTGGTAATTCAGCTCGTACTGTCCCGAAACGTAATACTCTTCGCCTTTCCGAAGCGCCTTCGCACGGTAGGGCTGGTTAAACCACACGGCGCGAACACTGCCGCTATCATCCTGGAATACTGCCTCGGTGATATGCAGTCCTCGGCGTGCATACCGCCCACTGGCCTGCAGGAGCTTCGCCCGTATACTTACCGTGCCCGGCCGCAGCTGTTTAATGGGCAGCACTTCCGAGTAGTCTTCGTAACGATATGGCAAGTAGTCCAGCAAATCCTTCACCGTCTCTATACTGAAACCTTTTAGCCCTTTGGCAATGCTCTCGCCCACCCCTTTCACCGCCGCCACGTTATCACTAAGTTTCATACTTCTATGGTACCACCTGTCTAGCGGGGACGGGCCTTGGCGGTTTCGTGGGCTTGCTGCTCCAGAGTGTCGTCGAGCGGCCGCAAGGCGAAAGAAGGACCGTATTTGCGCTGGAGCGCTAGCTGTAGCAGCTCGTCCGCCAGGTTAGGGTTTTTCGCGAGCACCGGGCCGTGGCTATACGTACCGATAACATTATGGATACGGCAGCCCTCAGTACCATCGTGGCCGTTATTGCCCGCGCCGAGTGTCACACTGCCAAACGCCTCTGCCTCGTTATCGAGATGCGTCAGGCCACTGTGGTTTTCGTAGCCGATAATTTCGCCGAGTGGTGTGTCATAGTGCGTATTGCCGATATAGCGTTCTTTGCCGGCGGTGGTTTCGAGCGGCAGCACGCCGATACCCCGTATCACCGTTCCTTCTCCCGTGGTAAATGAACGGCCGAAGAGCTGGTACATACCACATATCATAAGCATTGGCACGCCCGCCGAAGCGAGACGGTGCAGCGCCACGGCTTTTGTCTGCAGATCGCGCTCTATCGCCCCCTGCCCCGCATCCTGGCCGCCGCCGCCCAAGATGATATCCGTCTCCTCGGGAATCGCTTCACCGAGACCGACAAGCAAGACATTCACCTTGATATCCCTCCATTCCGCCCGGCGCCGCAGTATCAGCGTATTGCCGGTATCACCATAAATGTTCATCTCTTTTTGGTAGAGATGGACAATCGTAAGCTCTGGAGATTCTACTAGTACAGACTTTGCCATACCTACACCTCCACCTTATGCACTTGGTTTGTATGCGCCATATATCGTTCCCGAAGCTCAAGCATGGCCGTGTAGGTACAAAATATGATGACACTGCTTTTACGGGCTTTCGCGTGGGCCGTGATGCGATCGATGCAGGCGCCTAGGTCCGGAATGGTATCGTCGGTGCCGACGTTGTCGTATTTGAGTCGCAGGGCCATGTCAGCAGCGCGCGTACCACTGCAGACCCGCACGGTGCTGGTAGCGGCGAGCGGCTGGAAATCCACGTCCCATAGCCAGGACACGTCCCGGCCATCGGCATATTCGTCGTTGATAGCGATGCCGACAACGGCATATGTTTTGACCTGTAGCATCCGGAGCGCATGCATGAACCCAGTGGGATTTTTGACAAGCTGCAGCGTCACTTCGACGCCGTTTTGCATGCGGAATACCTCTCCGCGTCCGAACGCCGGCTCAAGCTTCGCGACAGCTGGCGTCAGGCCGGCCATGTCGCTATTCGGGAGTGCCGCATGTACCGCTGTCAGGGCTGCCGTAAGGTTGATGGCATTGTGGCTGCCTCCCAATAAATAGTCGTAACTGTATTTGGCATCGCCGAGTTGCACCGTCACCGTACCATCACCGTACGCCTGCAACTCACCGTACGGCTTCTCGGCGGCATGGTACATCGCCGCTTCACCCTCGTACAGCTGGTCGTCCGTTAAAAAGCTTGCCTGCAACTTTTCGGCGTGGCCGAACCAATAGGTCTTAGCCTCTTTAGAAGCCTTCAGGGCGCTGATTCGCTCGTCATTAGTATTGAGGACGACCCATTCGGTCGCCGAAGCCACAAGCGTCTGTAGAAGCCGAGCGGTGGTATCGATCTCGCCGAAACGGTCCATCTGGTCGCGCATCACGTTGAGCGCCACCACGCCGCGCGGCCGGATAAGCCGTGAAAGATGCACGGCGTACGCCTCATCCTGCTCGAACACCGCTATATCGTAGTCAAGCCTCCCGGATATGCTCGCATGCTGGATGATAACGCTGATGATACCGCGCACGAAGTTGCTGCCCGTTTTGTTCGTGAGGACACGGAGCCCCTGGGACTCTAAGAGACTGGTGATGATCTTCGTCGTCGTCGTTTTGCCATTCGTACCCGACACGATGATGACGCCTCCCGGCAAGCGGCTCAACGTCGCGTTCACTATGCCCGGGTTCAGGCGCTCGACAATGAGCCCCGGCAGCGCCGAACCGGTCCGGCCGGTCGCCTGCAGCAATCGCATAATAATCTTCCCGATGATGATCGAAAGTGTTGTCATATATCGTCGTTACGTTAGCTCTATCAGCGCCGAATCTTTGAATGCCTTGCCGCGGCGGACAAGCGTCCGGCCATTGGTGAAATCGTCCGGTTCGAATTGCTCTCTGCTGACCTTTTGGCCGTTTACCGCGATGGCGTTACTTTGCAACAACCGTCGCGCTTCGCCGTTTGAGGCAGCCAAGCCGCTTTCAACGAGAACGGTAATGATGGAGCCGTCGATCGTCGAATGTGCGGAGCCGATCTCACGCCGCAGGTCAGCAAGCACGTCATCAGCTTCGCCCATCGCCGCCCGACCAGTCAAGATATCGGTCACTTTCTGGGCGACACGGAGCTGTACTTCTCCGTGGATCAGCCGCGTCACCTCCTCGGCGAGCCTAACTTGCGCATAGCGCTGCGACGGGTCCTCAGCGTGCCGTGCCATAATCTCCGCCACTTCTTCCGGCCCAAGCAAGGTGTAGATTTTGATGTAATCCTCAACGCCTAGGTCGTCGCAGTTGATCCAGAACTGGTAGAACTGCGTCGGTGTCGTCTTCGCCGGGTCAAGCCAAACTGCGCCCCCTTCGCTTTTCCCGAATTTCACCCCCGTGGATTTATTGACGATAAGCGGCCCCGACCACACATGGGCCTCTCCGCCCTCGATGCGACGGATGAGTTCGACACCGGCGATGCTATTACCCCACTGATCGGCGCCGCAGAGCTGGAGCGTCGCACCGTATGTCCGGTACAGATGCAGGAAGTCATAGCCTTGGATAAGCGCGTAGCTGAACTCAGCATAACTAATCCCCGCCCCCTCGTCAGCGAGCCGTGTCTGCACGAATTCGCGTCCCAGCATCTGGCTCATCGGCACGTGTTTGCCGATGTCACGAAGGAATTCAAGATAACCGATGGTTTTGAACCAATCATAGTTGTCGACGTGCTCGAATGGCTGCCCGGCGAGGATCTGATCGTACTGCTTCGCAATCGCCGCTTTGTTTTTGGCGATCTCATCGAGACTTTTCAGCAGCCGCTCGTCTTTTTTGCCGTCGGGATCACCGATGAGCCCTGTCGCGCCTCCGACGAGCATGATGGCTTTGTAGCCATGGTCGATAAAATGCCGCACCATCATCGCGGCCGCGAGGTTGCCTATCTGCAAACTATCGGCGCTCGGATCCATGCCGATGTAGAACGTCCGAGTTTCTGTATCCAGATCAGTAATGTCTTTGAATGTCGTCTGGTTGACGAACCCGCGCCACGCGAGTTCCTCTGAAAGTGTCATGCTCATAGACACAAGTATACAGAGTTATGAGAGAAGAGTTAAGACTTTGGGAGAAACCGTCCCGCCAATATTTCTTGATGCCGCATGTTGGCATGCATAGCCCAACCTGCGAAAGCAATTGAACCTGCCATAGAGATCACACCCAGCGGCACATTACCATTTATGGTTTCAAGCCCAACAAAACCAAAAAATACAGCCGCACCAACAGTTAAGGTCGCCTCTGCTCGTGCATTGTAGAGAGCAGTGGCTATCTCTCTATCCTTAGCATTGTCTATCTCTAGTTTTTCCGATTCATTCATCTTATCTAGTCCTTATCTGTCAGCCTTACGATAGGTATATCTTACTATTTTTATATCCATTATCAATCTTCATTCCTTACCAACATGCTTGTATACTGGAGATATATGGTGAAGAGTGTGACGAAGTATGTCTGTACAAACTGTGGGGCGCAGTATAGCGCCTGGGCAGGCCGCTGCGCGCAGTGCGGCGAGTGGAATACGCTGGAAGAAGAAGTCACGCTCGCGCCGCAGGCCTCGGCCGGCCCGGCCAAACGGGGTGCGGCTGGCAAACCTCTCAGCGCTAGAGGCGTCAGTACTGCGGTGAAACACCAGGAAACACGTATCCCAACGCTCATGCCGGATGTGGATGTCGTACTCGGCGGGGGGCTCGTGCCGGGCGGCGTCCTGCTCATCGCCGGACAGCCGGGCATCGGCAAAAGTACCCTGCTGCTACAGATCGCAAATAACGTCGCGAAGAGCAGAAAGGTGCTCTATGTCAGCGGCGAGGAGTCCGAACACCAAATTGGCATGCGGGCCGAACGCCTCGGCGCCGGCGAATCGAAGCTGGAGCTTGCTACGTCCAATATCGCCGACGACGTCGCGACGACCATCATGGGCGGTGCCTATGACCTCGTCGTCGTCGACTCTATCCAGACTATGACGGTGAGCGGCGTCAACACCGCCGCCGGTAGTGTCAGCCAGATCACGAATAGCACACAGGTGCTGCTGAACGCAGCGAAACAGAGTGACACAGCGCTTATCATCGTCGGACATGTCACCAAAGAAGGCACTATCGCCGGACCGAAACTACTCGAGCACATCGTTGATGTTGTCGTACAGCTTGAAGGCGACGCGTTCGGCGGGTTCAAGGTGCTTCGCGCCGTCAAAAACCGGTTTGGCCCCACTAGCGAAGCCGCGATCATGGAAATGGATGAGCACGGCCTAAAACCAGTCCTCAACCCTTCGCAGGCACTGCTTGAAGAGCGGCAAATCACCGACGGTTCGGTCGTACTCGCGACGCTTGAAGGTACCCGGCCGCTACTGGTCGAAGTGCAGGCACTCGTGAATAAAACGAGCTATGGCTACCCGAAACGGGCTGCTAGCGGCATAGACCTCAACCGTGTAAACCTGCTCGTCGCCATGCTGGAACGCCGCACCAAACTCAACCTCGCCGAAATGGACATCTATATCAACATCGTGGGCGGGATACGGTTGAATGACCCAGCCGCGGACTTGGCCATATGCATGGCAATCGGTTCCGCCTCGAAGGGCCTCAAGCTCAAGAAAAATGCTGTTGTCTTCGGTGAAATCGGTCTGTCCGGTGAAGTCCGCCACGTCCCACTCATCGAGCGCCGCGTCGAAGAAGCCAAAAAGCTCGGCTTTGACGTTGCTATCGGCCCGAGAGTTCGCGGCAGCAAGAAGCAGCCGTCGTTCCTGCATATCGTCAGCGATGTCCGCACCGCCCTCAACGAATTCCTCGAAAAATAGAATGCTTCCTTGGCAAAAGCAAAAATCAATGCTCTTAGCGTGATCTACCAACTATAGCGGTGCAGCCGGTTGGACATTAGCTGGGGGTAGGTATAGCCGCGGGTCGTACTGGCTGTTTGGGCGCTTGTCTGGCGCATCGTAGAGCTGTTGCTGGCTGTTGTCGTGCCCGCCACCTCTATATTTACCGGATCGCTGGTACCACTGTAAAGCACACTGTCGATGACCTGAGCCGTCAGGGTGACCGCCCCGGTTGTGCCGCTGGCTGGCACATACGTAAACTGTCTCGTTCCTGCGCCGTCAACCGGCACCGACTGTACTTCTTGTCCGTTCGCATAGAGCTTGAGCGTGCCCGGATAATCGGGTCGATCGGAGCTGGTCAGCGGATAGGTACCCTGGTCGACATACACCATAACCTGGCAGCCGGTAGCCGCGGGACAGGCGATGATACCGCCAGAACTCGTACTCGTGCCAGCTACTGCGGTGATAGTCACTGTAGGCTTAGTGTCATTGCAATTATGGACATCATCCGTGCCTTGGACGGTGCTTGTCGTGGAGCTGCTTGACGGATTTCCGCCAGAAAACAGGTCGACGTTCCAGATCGATGAGTTGGCATTCGCATTGTTCGACTTCGCCAGCTCGGGCGTACAGCTTGTCGCGATCTTGTTCGTCACTTTATCTATGGTCTGAGATGTATTGCCGGTGTTTTTACCGACGTACCACGAAGGAAAGAGGTCGGTGCTGCTGCTCGGGACCCTCTGTCCGGCGCCGGTCGCAGAACGGACCACATATGCCGGCAGTGTCTTGATGTCGCTCGGTTTTTCCCAGTTTTTAGGGGTGCCGGCTTTATCGAGAGCGGCCTGCATAAAACCTTTCATGATAGGCGCGGTCATATTCTCGGCGAAGCCGCTATAGGCTTTGGTGCGCGTATGGTAGCCGACCCATATACCGGCGGCGTATTTGGTATTCCAGGCTACCATCAGACCGTCATAGTAATCGTTCGTCGTACCGGTTTTGATAGCGGTATGCCAGCCTTTATAGCGATGGAATTTGCGGTTCGTACAGCTCGACTCGCCACTACAGCTGCCGTTCAGATACGATGCGTCCGGATCCGAGGCCATATCAGTCACGATGTAGGCGGTGTCTTTTTTAATGACTTGCTTGCCCTTTGGCTCTTTGTATTTCGTAAGTACTTTGCCGGAAGAATTTTTTACTTCGAGGATATAGGTATGCTTTACGGCATTCCCCATACGGGCAAGCGAGGTGATGCCATTGACGTGCTCATCGAGGTGGAGATAAGAACCGTCACCGATGGCTGCCGAGCCGTAGCACTGGGACTCATCAGCTTTCGTCGCCGTGGTCACATCTACTCCGGGAGTAAAGCAGCGGTACCCGGCACTGCCTTGCATCAGGCCATTGATGACCGACATCGTCTTGTTAATGGAATTCACGCGGCCGCTACTTTTGTCGTTTGCGATGGTAGACATGAACGCCTTCACCGCGGGGATGTTGCGTGAACCTCCGAGCGCATAGCGAAGCGTCAGGTATCCGGGTGATTTAAAGTCATAGTCAAAGAGACAGTTACCCCCGTCTTTTGGCCTCGCCTTGTTCGTGCATGGATAGCCTGGCAAGGCACCGAGCGTATCGTTGAGCACGCTACCGGCACCAACATTGGTATTGCTATCAATAAATGCGGCATAGTCATATGGCTTGATACTTGAGCCGGGTGAGATGTTGACATCTGAGGCGTAATTTATCTGGCCGTATTCTTTGTTATCGAAATCGATTCCGCCGACGAGAGCGACGACCTGACCGGTCTCGACGTCTTCTGCCACAAAAGCAGCGTTGTCTGCCCCTTGGGCTTTAATCTGCTTTGCGCCTTTGGCGACTTGCGCTTCGGCGATCTCCTGGACATTCATATCGACAGTCGTCTTGACCGTCCAACCACCTCGGCTCACGGCTGCGGCCGATAGGGTCTGGTTTAGTTCTTTTTTGGCCGCGAGTACGAAATACGGCGCCTTGATGTTTGCATAGTGTGAGGTAAGCTGCTTCACCTGCGCGAGGATATCGACTTTCTTCGCTTCCTCGGCTTCTTTTTTGGTGATATACCCCTGTTTCGCCATCTGATCGAGCACATAATGCTGGCGGCTGATCAGGTAATCGGCATCAAAATAATCTTCTTGCAGGCTTGGGTTGTATGTCGGGCTACTGAACGGTGAAAGCGCACCGGGTGCCTTCGGAATCGATGCGAGCATCGCCGACTGCGCCAGGGTCAGGTCCTTCGCACTAATACCGAAATAATCCTGTGATGCCGTTTCGACGCCGTAATCGACGCTGCCGTACGGCGCCATGTTGAGATAGCCGATGAGAATATCATCTTTACTGTATTCACGTTCAAGCTCCACCGCGAGGATGAGCTCTTTGACTTTACGGGTGATCGTTTGATCGTCGGTCCAGCCTTCGTTGATCTTTACGAGCTGTTGGGTGATAGTCGACCCACCCTGATGCTGCCCGCCGGTGACATTGGCCACAACCGCACGGATGATGGCCCGGAGATCAAAGGCACCGTGCTTGTAGAAATCTTTGTCTTCGATGGCGATGGTCGCCTGCTTCATATAGGTGGAGATGTTCTTGCCCTCCACGGGAGTACGCTTGCGGTCGTTGTAGTCCTGGAAAAGCACTATTTTGCCCGTCCGGTCGGTATAGGTGATACTCCCACCGAAATTATTGCCGGAAATGTCTTTAATCTCAGGCAGATCCTTCCGGAAGTATGCAAATACACCTACGATAACCAAGAATCCGACCACGAAACCTACGCCCAGAATCTTGAGCGCCATAATGCCGCCTTCGCGGCTGAACCAGTATTTGGCGATACGTTTGGGGTTGATGCGATACAGGAAGCGCTTCCATGGGTCGCGCGGCAAAGAACTG
>DAIPYY010000025.1:0-10291 GCA_036782475.1 Candidatus Saccharimonadota bacterium | reverse complement strand
GCTCTCTCTGCAAACTGTTCAGCCATAATTTTATTATAATAACAAGTTGAACATAGTACAATATTTGTTTTAAAATACATTAATCACTTTAGCTATATGCTATAACTCGACTTTTGCTGAGGTATGCCCCTTCGATGTATCAACTAGATGGAGACGATGCTTTATTGACAAATAGTGTTATTTGGTGTATTATGTAATGCTCGCGTGATGCAAGTAGATGAAAATCCGCGGGCGAAGGAACACTTATGAGCAACGAACACCTACCGGCACGGCAAAAGGCAAGCGGACGAGCATTGCAAAGCATCATCCGTATATTCGCGAAGATTGGGGAGTCGGAGCAATCTCCTGCGCCCCTTGCCGAACTTCCAGTCGATCACTCTGAGGCTCGTGTGGTCGTCGACGGGTTTTCGGCACGGGCGCAAGCAATGCGCTGGGAGAAGATGCGGTCTATTTTCGGGAAGTGCGAAGCTATCGCCGACGCGGCATTGCAGCGCAAAGGACCCTTTAGTGAGGTACTGGTCGCCGACAGCGAGAGAACTTTCCGGAAAGATTGGAAAAAATACAGTCGCGGTGATTCCTGCGGAATACGAGAAATCTATACCGTGCCGCTGCCCCTGCCGACAGATGTTTCGATCGGTCATGCTAGCCTAGATGCCTTTCCGCACTTCCAGCTGGCATACGAAATGGATGAGGGCAAAAAGAAGACCCAGCTCTATGTCCGTAACTACGCTGAGGTTTCTAACGGTGTACTCGCCAATGATTCACTGGAGATTTTTTATACGCCTCTTCTGGTGGGTGCTGCCAGTGTGCGCTTGCTTGGGGCTATCGAAGACGCGCTTGACGCCTCGCCATTTTTGACGCCGCAGTCAGGCCATCAGGGCTGGCCCGTGCTGCCTCCATCCCAAGAATAACGGAGAAGACGCGGTTTTACGTCTGGCACGTTGCCAAGTGTGCTAGTATACTAGTAAGAAATGGCGAAACTTACACGAGATGATGTATTAAAATTGGCCCGGTTGGCTCGGATTTCTCTCACCGACGAAGAGGTTGATGGCTTCGCGGAAGAACTTAGCGCGATACTGGGATATGTGGAGCAGCTTTCCTCCGTTGATGTAGCTGGTTTGAAGCCGACGAACCAGGTGACCGGCCTCACCAACGTGACCCGGGGGGATGAAGTACGGGACTATGGGTATACGCCTGCCGATCTGCTGAAAATCGTGCCGAGCGTGCAGGCTGACCAGATCAAAGTGAAAAGGATGATAGGATAATGGGCAGCTGGAAATCGATTGCCGCTATTGCCGACGATGTGAATGCAGGCCGCATATCTGCCACCGAGAATGTCGAAAAATCGCTGAAAATTATCGCTGAAAAGAGCGAGTTCAAAGCCATTATCGCGACGACTGAAGAGCGGGCACGTGAGCGCGCCAAAGAGATTGATGCGAAGGTAACAAGCGGTGAGGATGCCGGACGGCTGGCCGGCGTACCGTTTATCGCGAAGGACAATTTCCTCGTGTTCGGTGCGGAAACGACCGCCGCGAGCAACATCCTCCGCGGTTTCACGGCACCCTATCAGTCGACCGCTATTGAACGGCTAGAGGCTGAAGGCGCGATTTGTGTGGCGAAAGCGAACCTTGATGCTTTTGCACACGGTTCTTCGACCGAAAACTCCGACTTTTTCACGACCCTGAACCCGCACGACAAGACCCGGGTGCCGGGCGGCTCGTCCGGGGGCTCTGCCGCGAGCGTGGTGCTCGAGATGGCACCATTCGCTCTGGGAAGTGATACCGGCGGCTCGATCCGTTTGCCGGCGAGCTTTACCGGCTGCATCGGGTACAAACCGACTTACGGGCTGGTGAGCCGCAGCGGCGTCGTCGCGATGGGCAGCAGTCTGGACTGTATCGGCCCGCTCGCTATGAGCGTCGGGGACGCAGCGCTGGTGCTCGACGTCATGGCCGGCCGCGATGAACTCGACAGTACGACGATAGAACGAGAGCCCGAGGGATATGTTTTTTCAAATTCTGAATTGCAGAGTCCGAATCTCACCGGAGTGAAAATCGGTGTCGTCAAAGAATACATGGGTGAAGGGCTGAATCCCGATGTCCGTGCAAACATCGAATCTGCCGTCGATGCACTTCGTCGGGCAGGCGCGGAAATTACCGAGGTAAGCCTACCGTCACTCCCTCTCGCATTGGCAGTGTACTACGTCCTGTGCCCGGCGGAAGTAAGCAGTAATCTCAGCCGTTACGACGGTCAGCGTTACGCGCACCATACACCGAACGCGAAAGACCTGGAGGAAAGCTATACCAAAACACGCGAGACCGGCTTCGGTGCCGAAGCGAAGCGCCGTATCATGATCGGCACGTATGTGCTCAGCAGTGGCTACTATGACGCATACTACCGAAAAGCCCAAACCGTGCGCACGAAGATAATCGATGAGTTTGCGGCCGCGTTTGAAAAGGTTGATTTCCTGGTCGGGCCGACATCGCCCGATATAGCTTTCAAAATCGGCGTGAACGCCGACGATCCGTTGCACATGTATCTTACGGATATCATGACCGTGGCGTCGAACCTCGCCGGTGTGCCGGCCATCAGCATCCCGGCCGGCTCGGTAAATGGCCTGCCGACAGGATTGCAGCTCATCGGCGCGCAGCGACGTGACCGCGAGGTTTTGCAGCTGGCTGCTACGGCAGAGAGGATTATGCAGTGATGGATACCGGTGTTATAACATATGGCGCTCTGGGTCTCGGCGGAGTTATTGTGGTTAGTCTGGCTATATATGCCGCCCGCCGTCGTCGCCGCCCGAAGAAAGTTAACACGGAATATTACACAGATAAATGGAAGGCGCTCCAAAGCATGCTGTGCGACAGCAAGATGTGGCCGCTTGCCGTCATCGATGTCGATAAACTGCTTGAGGAAGCGCTCAAATGCAAAAAATATAAAGGCAAGTCGATGGGCGAGAAGCTTGTTGCGGCCCAGCATGACCTTTCAAACAACGATCTTGTGTGGTTCGGCCACAAGCTCCGCAACAAACTAGTCCATGAGCAGGGGGTAAAACTGAGGAAGAACGATGTCAAAGACGCTCTGATCGGTATCCGTTCGGCGCTGAAAGACCTGGGGGCGCTAAAATGAGCATCGACGCGGCTACAAAGGCGAAGTACACTGCGACCATCGGCATAGAATGCCATGTGCAGCTGAAGACTCGAACGAAACTTTTTAGTGCGGCCGACAACGACGCGAGGGAAGCACCGCCCAATACACTTGTAAACCATATCGACTTCGGACTGCCCGGCGCGCTGCCCGTGCTCAATGAAAAAGCCATCGAACTTGCCTCGAAGGCTGCTTTCGCGCTCAGCACCGAACCGCAGCGCTTCAGCAAATTCGACCGCAAGCATTATTTTTACCCCGATCTTCCCATGGGCTACCAGATTACGCAGTACGAAGAACCGGTTATCCTGGGCGGGAAAGTCACGTTCATGGTCGATGGCACGCCCAAGACGGTCGCTATCACACGTGCTCACCTGGAAGCCGACGCGGGCAAATCCACCCACCCGGCGGGCACTGATTACAGCCTCGTCGACCTGAACCGTGCCGGCACGCCACTACTTGAGATAGTCTCCGAGCCGGAAATGCACAGCGCCGCCGAAGCAAAAGCCTATGCGCACGAGCTGTATCTCCTGATGCGCTACGCCGGAGTCTCCGACGCGAACCTGTACTACGGCAATATGCGCTTCGATGTCAATGTGTCTGTCAGCAAGACCGGGGAACTCGGTACGCGCACGGAAACCAAGAACCTCAACAGCTTCCGCAGCGTCGAGCGAGCCGTCGAATATGAGATCGAACGGCAAATCGGTGTCATCGAAGCGGGCGGGGTGATCGTGCAGGAAACGCGCGGCTGGGATGATGACAAACAGGCCACGTTCAGCCAGCGCAGCAAAGAGGATGCCCACGACTACCGTTATATGCCCGACCCCGACCTTCCGCCGGTCGTCCTGGGCGAAGAATACATCGCATCCATTCGTACGCAGATGCCTGAGTTACCTGTGAAATACAGGGAACAGTTCCTGGGGGCTGGTATCGATGCCGGAGCGATCGAGGATATTCTCGCGACGCCCGAGACTGCCGCAACCGTCGCGGCGGTGTTCGAAAGCGCCGGTGCTGAGCATGCCCGCCGGGTTGCATTCTGGCTGCTTCGTCCCGTTTCCGAGGACCAGGAGAACACTTCCGACGTATCGGCAGCAGGCAAGGCAAGCGTAGAACAGCTGATTACCCTGAGCCGGATGGTGGGCGACAATAAGCTCAGTTCCACCGCTGCCAAAGAGGTGTTGGACGAAATGACCGCCACCGGCGAAGCACCCGACGCTATCGCCGAGAGGAAAAACTTGCTGCAGGTGAGCGACGAAGGAGCCATCCTCGAGATCGTGAAAAAAGTGCTTGCCGAAAACCCCAAAGCTGCCGGCGACGTACAAGCGGGCGAGATGAGAGCCATCGGGTTTCTCGTCGGACAGGTGATGAAGCTCAGCCAAGGCAAAGCCAATCCCGCCATGGCCACCGAACTTATCAAAAAAGAATTACACCTATGAACAGACAGCTTGACTGGCAAAAAGTCAGTGAAACCGAAGAGCGGGTGGGTTACAGATGGATAACGCACAAACGTTTTCGATTACCGAACGGTACAGAGGGCGATTTTACGACGGTAGGAAGACACAAACAGCAAAATGCCGCCGTAATTGCACTTACCCCCAACGGTAAGGTCGTCGTTGCAAAACAGTACCGGCCCGGTCCCGAAAAGGTACTTTACGAGCTACCGGGCGGCATGGTGGACGCGGGAGAGGTGCCAGAGGAGGCCGCCAAGAGAGAATTCTTAGAAGAAACTGGATATGCAATTGAAGGAGAGCTGGTTTTTATCGGGCATGGCTGCCGGGATGCGTACAAAAATGAAATTGACAGTTATTTTATCGCTACTGATTGCCGCAAAACATCCGAGCAGAAGCTGGAAGAAGCAGAGTGCATAGAAGTAGTGGAGATAAGTGTCGATGATCTGATTTCAAATGCGAGGAATGGTCTGATGAGCGACGCGGCGGCGGTGCTCATGGCGTATGATATGTTAAAGGAGATACGAGATGGCAAAAAGTAGCAATGAACCGAAAAAGGTAACGAAGGCGGTTATCGCCGCTGCAGGGTTTGGCACGCGTTTCTTGCCACAAACCAAAGCGATGCCGAAAGAGATGCTTCCCATCGTCGACAAGCCGATCATCCAGTATGCCGTCGAAGACCTCGTTGCAGCGGGCATCAAAGACATCATCATCGTGGGCAGCAGCAGCAAACGCTCTATCGAAGACCATTTTGATGCACCGAACGAAGATTTGCTGGCGAACCTCCGCGCCGGCGGTCCCAAAAAAGAGCACTACATCAAAGAGATGGAAGCCATCGCGAACATGGCGAACTTCATTTACATCCGCCAGAAAGGCCCTTATGGCAATGCGACGCCGCTCGCCAATGCTGCTCATCTGCTCGGCGATGAGCCGTTCATCTATGTCTATGCCGACGACCTCGTCGTATCCCAGCCCAATACGTTTACGCAGATGATAGGCCTCTACAACCGACTTGGCGGAAGCATCGCCACCTGTATGAGGGTGACGACCGACAAGGAATTCGGGCGGTACGGTATCTTTGCCGGCGACGAAATCGAAGACGGTATCCTGAAAATCACCGGAGCGGTCGAAAAGCCGGGCCGCGAAAATGCGCCGTCCAATTACGCGCACGTCAGTAGCTATCTCTTCGAACCGACCATCTTGGAGTATATCGAGCGCGGACTTATCGACCTCCAAGAAGGCAGTGAATTTTATGTGACCGACAATCTTCTGAAGCCGATGCTGAGAGACGAGCACAAATTTTTTGGCTGTTTTTTGAAGGATAGCAAACGGTACGACACCGGTGATGTAGTCGAATACCTGAAAACGGTGTTTGATTTCGCGCTGCACGACCAAGAGATCGGTCCCGAGCTCTGGGAATACCTCCAAGGCATGTACCAAGCGGAACAAGCAAAGAAAACTGTAAGATAGCTGACAGCTGCGTTCTGTAGGGAATATGATATAGTGATGATATGGACACCGCATTTAATATCCTCGTCATTGTTTTGAGCGTAACACTGTTTATATTTTTGGTAATCGCTATCATAGCGGCCGTGTTTGTCGTGAAATTCGTCGGTCAGCTCCGCGTGATCGCTGCGAGAGGCAGCCATATCGCTGAAAAGGCGGGAGAACTGACCGATGCCATCGTCGATAGTGCCCGTGCCCATAGTTTCGTAAAAGCGGTAGGCGGGCTCGTTTCTACTATCAAGAAGTTCAAGTAAAAGGAAGGGAGACACGTAACAATGAGCAAAGAAGGAAAAGGGTTCGGCAAAAAACTAGCTGTCGGTGCTATCCTCGCTGCCGCGGCAGGGTATGTTGCAGGCCTATTGACCGCCCCGAAAAGTGGCAAGGAAACCCGTGAAGACATCAAGCGCAAAGCGAATGAATTTTATGTGGCTGCCGAAAAAGAGCTCAAAAAACTCCATACGGAGCTGAATGAAAAGCTAGCACTCGCGAACGAGAAACTAGCCGAGCTGCGTGAAGCGGGTGGCCGGAAATTCGATGACGCCCTCGAGCAAGCCAACAGGGCGAAAGACAAAGTCCGTGAAATGCTGAGCAGCCTGCATGACGGCGAAGCCGACGACAAAGACCTGCAAAAAGCTATCAACGAGGCGACCAAAGCCGTCGAAAACCTCCGCACTTACCTAAAGAAATAGTGCGCTCGGAAGACATAAAAAGACGCGGATTTCACGCGTCTTTTTTAGTATAAGATGATGAGTCCTAAAACCTCCTGAGAGTCAGAAGTGTATCTCCGTATCGGTACCGCCCCGCGCCATGGAGGTCGTGAATGTCGCTCGCTTCGTGCCGGACAGAACCATGTTTATGACGGTGACGGCGGAGGGCACCCATCCACCATAATCTTTCGGCATCTCGAGAAAATCCATCGAATCAAGCGTTTTCCACGATGTTTGATCAGGGTTAGCCTCTTCTGCTTGTTCGGGGGTTACGGGCGAGCCGAACACGGCGATTGTCTCGATGGGATGCTTGCGACGCTGCAGCCGCTGGGCGTCTGCGCTGATGGTGCCGAGGTGGTGAAGCGTTCGTAATCTGACACCGGTCGTCTTATGGACTGAGTCCTTGATGGATTGGAGGTGGCCAGCTATGGGGGTCGCCTCACCGGGAGTAACCGAAATGGCCCCAGGAAAAACCATGGAAGCAGTATCAATACTATTTGCACCGTGCTTAACAAGCATTTCTATGGCGCCTGAAGGCGCGCGCTTGTAGGGCACCATGATTGCCGCAAAACTACTCATCATAGTATATTAACATAAAAAATATAAAAATGCAAGCATATCTATCAAAGATTGCTTTGTTGTAAAACTGAAACGGCTAGTTTGGGGAGTGCTTACGGTATAATGAAATAAGCATGGGGGATACGTCGAAAGCTGTTTCGAAAACAGATAATAAAGCGGTGGCAAAGCAATTGACACCGGCTGATTATGTGCATCTACACAACCATACGCAGTTCAGTTTGCTCGACGGACTGACGAAAATCCCGGAACTTATTGATTTTGTGTCCGAAGAAGGCATGAGCGCAGTCGGTATGACCGATCACGGTACGCTTTCCGGCACGATCGAGTTTTATAAAGCCGCCAAAGAAAAGGATATCAAGCCTATCATCGGCATCGAGACGTATGTCGCGGCGCGTCGGCATACTGACAAAGATCCGGCCAAGGACAAAAACCGCTATCATCTTATCTTGCTCGCGATGAATGAGGTAGGATACCAAAACCTGATGAAGCTCAGTACCACCGCGAACCTCGACGGCTACTATTACTTCCCGCGTATCGATCATGAGCTGCTTGAGCAGTACAACGAAGGGCTGATCGCGTCCAGTGCTTGTCTCGGTGGTGAGATCGGCGACGCGCTAAAGAACGATGATTATGCTAGGGCGAAAGAAATCGCGTCGTGGTACAAAAGTGTCTTCGGCGACCGGTACTATCTAGAGATCCAAGACCACGGACATCCTGATGCGCCGTCGCACAACGCCGAACAAAAACGGGTGAATGACGGAGTATTCAAACTTGGCGAAGAGCTCGACATACCGGTCATCTTGACCTGCGACGCCCATTACCTCAGGCACAAGGACCAGGATGCGCATGAGATTCTCCTGTGCGTAGGAACCGGCGCATTCCTGTCCGACGAAAAACGTATGAGCCTCAAAGAGTTCGAGCTGCACGTCATCCCGCCGAAAGAGCTGATTGCCCGCTGGGGCAAAGACCATCCGGAAGTCATTACGAACACCCGGAAAGTGGCGGATCGTTGCAGTGTCGATATCGAGCTCGGCAAAATCCTGATCCCTCATTTTCCTGTGCCCGAGGGCGAGACCGAAAAGACATTCCTCCACAAACTCGTCTGGCAGGGGCTGCTGTGGCGTTATGCCGATAAGACCATGGAGGAGGCGGCTGAAATCGGAGAGGCCGCGGCGCGAAAACTACTGAAGAAAGAAATCGTGGAACGCGCCGACTACGAACTCGGGGTCATCGACCGTATGGGATTCAACGGTTACTTTTTGATCGTCCAGGACTTCATAAACTGGGGTAAAAACCAGGGGATTATTTTCGGGCCGGGCCGCGGTTCCGGCGCCGGTTCGATCGTCGCCTACGCCATTCGTATCACCGAGCTTGAACCGCTTACCTACGATCTTCTGTTTGAACGGTTTCTGAACCCGGACCGTATCAGCATGCCCGATTTCGACATCGACATCCAGGATACTCGGCGCGACGAAGTTATCGCCTACTGCGCGGAGAAGTATGGCAAAAACCGTGTCGCGAACATCGTCACCTTCGGTCGGATGTTCGCCCGGAACGCCGTTCGCGACGTTTCCCGTGTGCTTGAGGTGCCGTATGCCGAAGCAGACCGCTTGGCAAAAATGATTCCGCAGCCGGTGCAAGGCCGTCACATCCCACTTGCCAAATCTATCGTTGACGACATCGATCTGAAGCGTGAATACGAGACGAACGAGACGAGCAAAATGGTGATTGACTACGCGATAATCCTCGAAGGCACCGTGCGCAGTCACGGCGTCCATGCTGCCGGGGTCGTCATCGCGCCGGATGAAATCGTCAAATTCGCGCCGCTCGAAATGGCGCAAAAAGGCGTCGTCTCGACGCAGTATCCGATGGGGCCGATCGAAGAACTCGGTCTGCTCAAAATGGATTTTTTGGGTCTTTCCAACCTTACCATCATCAAGAACGCGCTCCGTATCATCAAAAAGGTGTATGGCAAAGATATCGATATCAACTCCATTCCGCTCGACGACCAGAAGGCGTACGACTTGCTGGCACGCGGCGACACGACCGGTGTATTCCAGCTGGAATCCGCGGGCATGAAACGCTATCTCAAAGAGCTTAAGCCGAGCGTATTCGACGACATTATCGCGATGGTGGCACTCTACCGGCCTGGGCCGATGCAGTTCATCGATGATTTCATCGCGCGCAAGCATGGCCGCCGCGACATCGTCTACCCGCATCCTACGATGAAAAATGCCCTTGAGAGCACGTACGGCATCCTCGTATACCAGGAGCAAGTCATGCAGATTAGTAAGGAAGTCTGCGGTTTTACCGGCGGCGAGGCTGACACGCTCCGCAAGGCGATTGGCAAGAAAAAAGCCGACCTGATGGCCAAAATGAAAGACAAAATGATCGAAGGCGGCGAGAAACATTCCGGCATCGACCGCGCGCTCATGGAACGTTTCTGGAAGCAGCTCGAAGATTTCGCGGCCTACTGTTTCAACAAATCTCACGCGGCGTGTTACGGACTTATCGCCTACCAGACGGCATATCTCAAAGCATATTATCCGGCGGCATTCATGGCGGCGCTCATGACGAGCGACTACGATGATACCGACCGCCTCGCAATCGAGATTGCCGAGTGTAAACATATGGGCATCAAAGTGCTGCCCCCGGACGTCAATGAGTCATTCGGCGAATTCGCCGTCGTGCCTCGTCCTGAGGCTGAAGAGCTTAACGGCTATGAGAATGTTCGATTCGGAATGAACGCCGTAAAGAATGTCGGCGCCGGCGCAGTCGAGGAAATTATTCGTGCGCGCACCCAGGAGGGCAAATTCAGCTCGGTCGAAGATTTTATTGCAGCGGTCAACACGCGCGTCGTCAATCGCAAGGCGCTCGAAAGTCTGATGCGTGCCGGAGCGTTCGACGCTT
>DAIPYY010000024.1:0-10896 GCA_036782475.1 Candidatus Saccharimonadota bacterium | reverse complement strand
AGTACCGAGACCGTCTTTCACTGATTTTAGGGTGTGGGCTGCGACTCAAAACATCATGCAGAATCCGAAAATAGGAGGTTTCATCATCACGCCGGGTACTATTCTCGGGCGGTTCGCAGGACTTATGGGTATGGCGGTAGTGCCGCGCCGGGGCGGCCAACCCGAAACATTGCCCGCGATTGTGCTTGATGATGGCCGGCGGCTTGGTGTGCTCGGTGGCCAGGAAAACTCGCTGTTTTCTCCGCTGAAGCAAGCACTGCTTGATAATATCTATCTTAATCACCGCACAGGAGTGCTCGCTCATCCGTCGGGTCGCTCGCTCGCTGGCTTCGGCGGCCATGCGGTCATCGCGGCCTCGACGCTTGCAAACGGTGCGAACCCGCATGGGGTCGTGCACTCGTTCAAGCCGACGACGTTTGGCTCCGAGGCGGCGAAGAAAAACATCTTTGATATCAAAGTCGGTCACAATACTCTCGCGGTCCGGTCTGCGGTGTTCGACCTGGCGCGGGTGGCGCTCATCGTGGCTGAGGACTACCAGCCGCGTTCGGCGGATAGTTTGGGGGCCGGTATCACCGGTGAGGCGGCGAATGTCGCGTTCACCCTTGCGGCGACACTTTCGAACACTGACGCTCGGCGCGGTTTTGACCTGCGGCGCAATCTGGCGGCGATGGATGGATGGGTAAACGCATGAGCACGGTCATCGAACAAGAAGTAGAGGGTATCAGGCAAGTGAGTACGCTCCTTGCTATTGCTTCCGACGATTTATCGGTACTATTTGACGGTGACGCAGGGTTCTCGGACCAGGAAATACAGGCGCGATTTGGTGCGACATTCGACGAACTGACAGAAATAGCCGCTCAGAACCCGTCGGAAAGAGAAGCGTTCACGGCTATCCGCTCACTTGTCGTGGAGATGAAATCGCGGGGATATATCGATCAGGCCATGCAAATGGCGATGGTGCTCGGCGCAGTGGCCTGCAATCATAACCATATGCAGGAACTCGCGAATGATGTCGGAAAACTGGTGGCGGATAGTGGAGACATCCATGACGACGATGCAGCGAATCAACACGGGCATGATCATGACACTGAAGAACATGACCCAAAGACGTGCAAAGACTGTTTAGTAGGCCGGCCGTGTCGCAAGAAGCACTAGGGATTGCGACAGATTTGCGGAACATATATACCATACGCTACGCTTTTACAGAAGGAAACCTATGAGTTCACTGACACAAGTTATTATCTATTCACTTATCGGCGGATTGTTTTCACTTATCGGCGGCGCGCTGCTGCTGGCCAGCAAAAAAACGGCCGTAGGATTGGCACGATACGCCACGCCGTTCGCTGCCGGCGCAATGATCGCAGCCGTTTTTGTTGACCTGCTACTCGAAGGTGTCGAAGAATCTCCCGCGAAGACCGTCATGCTTTCGACGGTCGTCGGCATCATACTGTTTTATTTTTCGGAGCGGTTTTTGCACTGGTTTCACCACCATCACCGCGACGACGAACCGGCCGGTGAGCGTAGCCATGATGCAACCCTGCCGCTTATCATTGCTGGCGACACTATTCATAATGCCCTTGACGGCGTAGCGATTGCCGCCGCATTTCTCGTCAGCCCGGCCACAGGCATTGTGACGACCATCGTCATTGCTGCGCATGAGATCCCACAGGAAATCGGTGATTTCGGCCTGATGCTCCATAAGGGGCTTAGCCGTGGCAAGACGCTGCTCGTGAATGCCTTGAGTGCCATCGCAACGACCGTGTTCGCTATCGTTACTTTTCAGCTCGGGAGCTCAAACGCGCTGCCAATGGGCGTGTTGATCGGACTGTCGGCCGGTTTTCTGCTCTATATCGCCATGAGTGACATTATGCCCGAGCTGCACAAACATGCCCGTGGCGGCCGGCTGTTTGACTGGCAGCCGCTGCTTCTCGTCCTCGGTGCTGCCGTGGTGGTCGTCGCCGTAGAAATCGCTCATCATTTCATAGAGCACTAAATCTGTTACACTAGTAGTATGCAAACAGTGGTGGTAGTTCTGGGGGTATTGGTAGTACTGCTCGGTGGAGCGCTGCTTTTCATTATGATGCGGCCAAAGAAAGATGACACCCAGAGCGCGCTGCTACTCAAAGAAGATTTGCGGGGACTCAGCGAGGACATCACCAAGCTCAAGGACCACATGCAGGCGCAGGTGGCTGACCGGATGGAAAAAAGCCAATCGCTCATGATGGGAAGCCTGCAAAAACAATCTGCCGAGACGAACAAAATCATCACCGAGATTACCCGCAACCTGACCGAGCTCAAAGACAGCAACAAACGCGTCGTCGATGTGGCCGATGAGCTGAAAACCCTGCAAAACGTGCTGCAAAATCCCAAACAGCGCGGCGGCTTCGGTGAATATTACCTCGACACGGTGCTCGGCAATGTCCTGCCGCCGAGAGTGTATGAACTGCAGTATCACTTCAAGGACGGTGAGATCGTCGACGCCGTCATCAAGCTCGATAAGGGGCGTCTTATTCCCATTGATAGTAAGTTCAGTCTCGAGAACTACAATCGCCTTATCGAAGAAAAAGACAAAACAGCCCGTGAAAACCTCGTGAAAACTTTCAAAACCGACCTCAAAAACCGCATCGACGAAACATCCAAATATATCCGCCCGACAGAGAATACACTCGATTACGCTTTCATGTTCATCCCCTCGGAAGCCATCTACTACGACCTGCTCGTAAATAATGTCGGTGCGACCGGCACGAACGCTCGTGACCTCATCGAGTATGCGTTCATCGACAAGAAAGTCATCATCGTCAGTCCCACGACACTGCTTGCATACCTGCAGACCGTGATGCAGGGACTCAAGAGTCTACAGATAGAAGAGCAGGCAAAAGACATCCAAAAGCGCGTCGCCGACCTCGGCAAGCATATCCAGGCACATGAAACGTACATGCAGAAGCTGGGCGTGACCCTGGGGACGACCGTGAGTCATTTCAATGCCGCGCACAAATCACTCGGCCACATTGACAAGGACGTCGTGAAAATCGCCGACACAGTCCCTTCCGTCGAACCACTCCTCCTCGATAAACCTCAAGTCGAAGATTAGCCTCCACCCCTCATTATTCCTTGACAGGAAGGGCAATTACCTTTGCAGCGTAAGGCTGAAAATATATCTCTTCCATGTGCTGGTCGGCCCTGTCATTGAACAGGGCAAAACCATGGTTTTGAGCCTGGAGCAGACCTGCTATAAATGGTGCCAGTTTTGATATCGAGGCATCATCCAGCGGTGGTCGCACCTCTAGTGCCACGTTCGCTTCATAGATAGTTCCATTCGCTTTTACTCTGGTTTTCTTAGGGAATGTAATGGCTTCGTAATCATTGAAATCACGCACTAAGCTTGCCTCTGAGACGGCATTGACGTTAGCGACCTTGCGTGTCATGAAACCAAGGCGCTTCATCATGGTAGCCATAGGCCTGCCGAATAGGATGTGGTGTGCATCTTTGCCGATAAGCAGCGAGGAATTCTTGTCCTCACCATCGAACATTCGAACCACTACTTCATGACTACGCTTCATATCCGCTCTTTAGTAGGCCTGGATAGGGTGTAAAATTTTGAATTACTGTAGCTTCAGGTGTTTGGGCTAGCGGCTGCTTTTTGGATTCGCAGGTTGCTACGCCTTCTGAAAAATCTATCAGGCAGCCGTCATGTTCGCCCCGATGGTCAAGATACAGCGGACCGGCATCACTTGGCTCGCAGGTAACCGCGAGATACGCCAGAAACGGTTTTATCGTATCAGGGTTGAGTGGCGGCTGGACTTCAAGTAATGGCTCCCACGAAGCCTGGCGTTGTAAGACCGGATCGTTATTCAGTACTTTTGGAGGCAGTTCGACAGGAGCCGCACCATTTTTTATGGCCTCCGCAGATAATCCGGCGGGTTTATTAGCATCCACGACGAGCTGCACCCTATGTCCAAGGTGTCGCAGGAAACTTTGTGTTTTCCAGCTGACGAGTGCGTCATGTGAACGCTTGTCGGCCGATACCAATGTTGATTCTCGCTTTTCCCCGTCATAAAAACGAATCCTATCGTACCCCATGCTGTGTTTTCCTTTCGTTTGGGTGATAACGAAAGAATAATAGTCAGTAAGAAAACATGAGTAAACACGAAGTGGCAACATTTTTTTGTTGCCGAGTTGGGTCGAGTGATTACCGGCGGCGTAGGTAGGTGAAATGGGACATGTAGTGGCTCGTCCAGGCGAGGGCGGTCTGAATAGTGGCGAAGAAGATGGCGGTTAGCTGAACGGTGAGGCTATACATGGTGTTTATTTTTGTGATTATAGAAACATTATTGCATAATAAACATAAACGCGCTGTAAGAAATCTTACAAAAATTGCTAGATCAGTACGCCGTATGCAATGAGGAAGAGGATAACGAACCCGATGACGACACGGTAAACGGCGAACGGGCGGAAATTGTGATTCGAGATGTACTTGAGCAGCCATGAGATAGCGAAAAGCGCGGTGACGAACGCCGCCGTCATGCCGACGAGCAGTGCTGGTACGCCCCCGGAGACGTGCGTGATCTTATCGGAATATTTGACGAGCTTGTAAGCGCTTGCCAGTACTATGACAGGTATGCTCAAATAAAACGAAAATGCGGTGGCAGTAGAACGATTCAGCCCGACGGCGAGTCCGCTGACGATGCTGGCGCCGCTGCGGGATATTCCTGGGATGATAGCGACCGCTTGGCCAAGGCCGATGAGAGCCGCCTGCCGTTTGCTGATTGTCGCGAGATCGGTACGCGAGCGGCGTCCTCGGGCCGGACGATGGTCGACGAACCACAGGATAACGCCCCCGACAATGAGTGATATCGCTACGTAAAAGGGTACGGTGATTTTCGCCATCTTCGGGTCGAGGAGAAGCCCGAATACGCCGGCAGGGATGGTGCCGATAGCGAGGATCAGCCAAAAACGCAAGGCGGCAGTGTCGCGCTTGAACAGTCCGATCGTTTTTTCGATCAGATCTTTACGGTAGTACCAGATGACGGCGGCAATAGCACCGAGCTGGATAACGACGGTGAAAATCTCATGCGTGTCATGAAACCCGATGGCTTTTTCGGCAACAATAAGGTGACCGGTACTGCTGATAGGCAGGAACTCCGTAACACCTTCAATAACACCGAGCAGTAACGCTTTTAAAATCTCAATCATACGTAGTTAGTATACAGGAATCCCAGGGCGAATGGCCGCGGGAGGATTAGCTGTAGAATGACTTTAGCAATTCATAGACGACATATGCAGGCCACACGAGAGCTTTGAGCAGGCCAAGTGCGCCACCCCAAAATGTCGTCGCGGTTTGCAGGAAATAAATCGCGGCACCGATAAGCCCAAGGCCATAAACGGCTTCACCGCCGCCGCGGGCGCCATGATGATATGAATTTGGTTTTACGTCTGACATAGTTCCCCTCCTACCGGTTAATGATAATTAGTATAGCTGATTTCCTTGCTGAAAAGGTGATTTTTCTGCGTCCCCGTTACTTTTTGGCGCGCAGCAAATCGATGACAAGGGCGGCCGTCCACGAAAAGTCCCGAGTGCCGAGCGGTTCGCCCGTCAAAGGGTTGAAATATTCGGCGAATCCGCTCGCAGCTACCATATCAAGGGTGCTTTCTGTGAGCACGGCGGCATGGTCGTGGTAACCGAATCGCTTCAATCCGTCGATGATAAGCCAGTTAGTGTTGACCCAAGACGGGCCTTGCCAGTAGCGCTCTGGGTCGAATTGCGGACTGTCGAGGGGGACACTGGGCACGGGGAAGTTCGGCCCGAACATATTTTGGTTTTCGAGCATGCGCACCAGCTCGGCTGCCCGTTCTTTGCTGATAGTACCGGCGTACAGCGGCATGAGGCTGGCGATTGACGGCTGTTTGAGGAGCTGATGGGTGATAAAATCGCGTGACCAGTAGGTTTTGGCGTACGGGTCCCACAGCTCGGCGAGCGCCGCCTCGGATTTCGCCATATTTTGTTCGAGTTCGTCGGGCAGTTTCTGGTGGATAGTACGGGCGATATCTTGCAAGCGGGAGTTCGCACGGATGAAGATGCAGTTAAATGTCAGGTCTTCGATGCTGAACAGCGCGTGGTCTAAGATTTTGGTGGTATGGTACGCTTTGCGGCGCAGGCGGCGCTGCGCATCAAAAAGGGTGAGGATCTCGAGCGTCGAAAAACGCTGTCCCGCCGGGATGTGTTGGCGGTCACGGCGGAAAAAGCCGATGATGCCTTCGAGGTGCATCCAGCGTATAGCGCGCACCCATCCGGGCATGAGATGTTCGTGCAGCGTCGTCATCCAGGGTGGGGTGTTATCGAGGCCGGTCTCCCAGGGGTGGAGTAATAGAACGAGGCCTTCGTGATGGGGGTCGCGCGCGCTGTAGAGCCATTCATGGTACCGTACGATATGTGGAAGCATGTAGCGGAACCAGCTCCGTCGCTCGGCAGCGTTCATCGATTGGCCGACTTGCCAGACGGCTTCGGCGAGCATCGGCGGCTGTGTGATGCCGCTTGTCGCAAGATCGTCTGGCGAATGCGGGTTGATCCAGCTCCGCCAGTAATTGCGGTCGGTACGATAGCGCGGGTCATTACTGAAAATGATATTCGGCATCATGCCGTTGTTCCACTGGCCGCGTATCAAGCTGGCGAGTTCGGTGCGGGCGCGATCGATGTGGAGATGACGGAGCCCGATGGCGACGAAACAGCTGTCCCACAGCCACTGGTGTGGGTAAAGGGCACCGTCGGGCGACGTGTATGCACCGCGGTCGTTCTGCTGTAAAATCGCGGCGGCTTGTTCCTCGAGGCTTAGGGGTGTTTCAAGTTCGGGCTCGAGGGCTTCGTCGGGAGGGGTACCCTGAACCTCCTCGTCCACAGCGAGCTCGGCTTCGCTGCCGTCGAAGTCATCGATATCATCAGAACCGCTCATGGTTCCAGTATACGAAAGACAATCGCAAGAAGCAAAAAGGACTGTGCGCTGCCATATAGACTTTTGCATGCAATGGTGGTACGATGCGCTCGGAGTTAATAAACCGCGCGTGAGGCGTGGAGAAAATAAGAGGGAAATATGCGGGATTTTTCTCAAAAATTTAAACCCCTACCAAAACTAGGGGTGGCTATAGTATTGGCATTGGCGCTCATCGCCCAGCCAATGTATATATTGGCGCTGGCAACAAACGTAAGTGCTCTCAGTGCCTCGGATGTGGTGTACGATGCGCTGCCAAGCGTGTCTCCGGAGCGGAACTATCCGAGCCATGCGTTTGCAGCTACTTCTACGTCCGAATTCGGCGACGCTGTCCACCTGGCAGGTTCAAACCGCAAGCTATCCACGGTTACTCTTACGATGAGTACGTGGGCCAAATATTCTGAATACTCATCAAACCCAACCTATAGCGGCAACGAAAGTTCATGGACATTGCCAGCCACACTCAATATTTATAGTAATGAATTCGATGGGAGTGGGACTCCTACCACAAAGCTCGCATCAGTAACGAAATCTATCAGCGTGCCCTGGCGCCCCGAGGCCGATCCTACCTGTCCGGATACCGGCTATGGTGCCGGATTTGCCTGGAGGAACAGCGAAGGAGTCTGCTACAACGGTTTTGCGTTCAACGCGGAATTTGATCTTGGCAGCTCAAACGTAGTCGTGCCGGATGATATCGTCGTCAGCCTTGCTTTTAACACCCAAACCCATGGATACGCTCCGACCGGTGTGCCCGGTCCGTATAACTCGCTGAACGTCGCTATGCCTCAGGGTCAGACGGTCTCGGCGGGAAGCGACAACAGCACCGATGTAGTGCTTGTCAATTCGACTTGGAGCGGAGCATATGGGGACGGAGGAAGTACGGGTGTATTCCGCAAGGCGACGGACTGGAGCCCGTATGGAACCATGGCCATGCAGATCACCGCTGCTGCGCCGCTAACCATAGCCGCGTGCACGACGGTAAGCACTCTCAATTCAACCAGTCTCAGTGCCTGGGATAGAAGCGAGACCCGTGCCACCGGCCACAACGCCCTCATGGCAAGCGGCCTTCATATCTGGACCGAGGGCGCAACCAGTACCGATAAGGCGGCTGGATATTACGGCGTGAATTTCCCGCTTGTAAACCTTGGCAGCCAGACGATCGCGGAAAGTATCGACTACGAAGCGGCCGTCGGGATTACACCCGGTTTGCAGCTGGCAATGGACTTTGATAACAACGGCAGCTTTGACGGCTATCTGGTCGGCGAGGCTATTTACGGGAACAACTGGTGGTTGAGCAATAGTGCCGCCCAGTTTGCGAAAGACGGCGCGCCGAATACGGGTGGCGGCAATGGCTCCAACTGGTTCGGGACGGCCAGTGAATGGCTGAACGCTTTCCCGGATGCACAGGTAAGGGCTATCGGCTACAGTCTTGGTTCCGGCGTGCATGGCAATGGCATCCTGAAACGTATTACGCTGGGCTGCACCAACTATACTTTCGGTCTTGCCGCTCCTGCCAACTTGACGCCGGCTGACGGCACGGTTACGAATGATCCGGCGTTTGTCGATACGTGGTCGGTCGTCGAGGGTGCTGCCGGCTATGAATACCGCACGGCGAACGTGCTTGACGGTAGCGACCTCGGACCTGTCATCTACAGCGACAGCACAACGACACAGCCGGGGCGATACAGCACAAGCGGTTCGACGGTGACTCGCCAGAATGGCGGCACACCCGATGGCGATTACTACTGGCAGGTACGCGCGGTTGACAGCGCGGGAAATCCTGGCCCATGGAGCGTCATTCACAAAGTGAGCGTCGACGCGACAGCTCCCGGCGTGCCGACGCTTCAAACACCGGCGAACGGTGCCGTGATCAACTACAATAGTTTCTGGTTTGATTGGAGCGATGTCACTGGTGCCTCGGGCTATGAATTCCAAGCCTCACAGAGCAGCGCGACCGATCTGCAAGGTTCGCTTACGAGTAACGTATGGCATGGTGATGCGAGCGGTACCGAGCCGGTCGATTCGCGGGCCTGGTCATCGGGTGCGAGCGGAACATGGTACTGGCAAGTCCGCGCCGTCGACGCGGCGGGCAACAAGAGCGCATGGACACCTGTGTGGTCGATAACGATCGATATGACGGCACCGGCGGTGCCTTCAAACTTGAGCTGGGTCGGCTCCAATAATCAGAGTGCTCAAAATGGTTTTACAAATATTCAAAAGGGAACACTCAGCTGGGAAGATACCACCCCAAGTGACGTAGACCACTACGTGTATAGATTTTGGACAAATATATCAGGCTATTACGATGGCCAAGAAAACGCTTGGTCAACAAGTGACAGCCAATATATCACGACAACATTGACCGGTGGATCAATATGGACTGATTTTGCCGACAAAGAGGGTACATACTATTTCTGTATCGAAGCTGTTGACTTAGCAGGCAATACCTCTGGCTGCAGCAATGCGCTTGCAATTACATATGACAAAACAGCGCCGGCGGCCCCGACCAATCTGGCGTGGACAACATCAACCGGTACTGCTGTTGCGAATGGCGGCACCACGGATGATGAAAGCGGCGTCGCTTCGTGGAGCGCAAGCACTTCGAGCGATGTCGATCACTATATCTACAAATACTGGAACGATATAGTGGGCAATCAGTACAAAGTAGGCAGTGAGTACGTAGCCTCGCCAATCAATGGTGTCAGCCTGCCCGGGGTGTTTAATCAGGGCGAAGGTGTGCACTATTTCAGCGTTGCCGCTGTCGACCACGCTGGGAATGTCTCGGCATTCAGCGCTCCGTTCGAGATTACCTACGACCAGACGCCTACCACTGAGACACCAGAGACTCCAGCGAACAACTCGAACGGTAACGGAGGAAATGTTCTCGGCGTAGCTACCACCAGCGGCTCTCCCGCGAATACTACCACGGGTACAAACGGGACAAATTCGACAGAGGGGGCTGGCGAAACGACGAACGAAGAAGCTGCGGCGACCGGCGAAGTGCTCGCTGCTGAAAATACCAAAGCTTTCGCGGCGACCACAGGTGAAGATACAGAATCCGATACCGCCAAAGATGACAGCGCAAATGCCGGAAAACTTTTCGGAATGAAATGGTTCTGGTGGCTGCTTATCCTTGCGGTTCTAGCCGGTCTGTGGTGGTTTGCCGCCATGTGGCGTAGCCGCAAAGACGAAGAAAACTAAAAACCAAATCACTGGCAAAAAATACGAGCGGTATAACATCGCTCGTATTTTTTGTAGACTCTGCAGATTATTAACGGAAGTTGGTGAAGCTGACGGGGAAGGCGAGGTCTTCTTTGCTTCGCAGGAGTTGCATGACGGCCTGGAGGTCGTCCTTACTGCCACTCATGACGCGGACGGCGTCGCCCTGGATCTGTGTTTTGGCTTTCGGATAAGCGTCCCGGATAAGTTTGGTGATGACCTTCGCTTTTTCCTGGTCAAGCCCGGCAACGAAGGGAACTTCTTTGGTCGTCTTGAGGTTCGATTCGGTTACGGGTTTTGAGGTGTCGAGTATTTTTTGGCTTAAACCCCGGGTGCTGAGTTTTTTGCGGTAGATGTCGAGAATGGCGTCGATCTGCCACTCGCCGCTCCCGACGACGCGGATACCTTTTTTGTCGTCGAGCCATTCGAGCGCCGCAGGGGTGCCTTTGAAGTCATAACGGTTCGCCATCTCACGCTGTGCCTGGTCGAAGACGTTGTTCATCTCGGCCTTGTCATACTCACTGACGATATCGAAACTGAAATTTCCCATACTTTCAGTATAGCAAACAGACGAAGTCACCCGTGCGTAAGCGCGGGCGCGAGCGAAAAGCGAGCGGGAGAGTGCGGGCTAACAATAAGCGAAGCGATATTGTTACCCGAAGGGAGGCTCGCCTCCCTTAAAAAGGGTCTATTT
>DAIPYY010000023.1:0-10965 GCA_036782475.1 Candidatus Saccharimonadota bacterium | reverse complement strand
GCGCCTTTGATGACAAGCTGCTTACCATTGCCACGGCGCCGCTTTTTGGGAATAGCGATCTCGAATGCGCCCGCCAAATACTGACCAGTAATACTTTCCGGCGCCTTCTCTACTTCTGTCGGCGTGCCGCGTGCAACGACATGGCCGCCGTGGATTCCCGCGCCCGGTCCGATATCAAGCAGGTAATCAGCAGTGCGGATTGTCTCTTCGTCGTGCTCCACCACCACGACCGTGTTGCCGAGGTCGCGGAGATGTTTGAGCGTAGTGATCAACCGGCCGTTGTCGCGCTGGTGCAGGCCGATACTCGGCTCGTCGAGCACATACAGCACGCCCATGAGTCCAGAGCCAATCTGTGTCGCCAAACGGATACGCTGCGCCTCGCCGCCGCTGAGCGTTGTCGCGCCGCGCAGAAGCGTCAGGTAATTCAGGCCGACATCCTGCAGGAAACGCAGCCGCGCAACGATTTCTTTGAGCACCAGCCGCGCGATGCTTGCGTCGCGTTCGTTGAGTGTAAGCTGCTGGAAATATATGACCGCGTCGTCGATGGACAAATCACATATATCCATGATGCTGTAGCCGCCGACAGTCACGGCCAGGATTTCCGGTTTCAGGCGGAGCCCTTTGCAGGCAGCGCAGGGCTTCTCCTGCATGAAACGCTCAATATCGCGGCGGATGAAATCACTCTCCGTTTCTTTGTGGCGCCGCTCCAGGTTAGGAATGACCCCTTCGTATGTCGAATTGAATGCACGGCCGCCGCCAAGCGGTACGCGGTAGATGTCATCGCCCGTGCCGTAAAGGATGCGCTGCATGTTGGCTTCGCTGATTTGCGATGTAGGTTCGTGGAGACTGAATCCATGTTTGTCGCCGACCGCTTGCAGTTTTCGGATATACCAGTTATCCATATTGATGCGGTTGTAGGGCCGGATGGCGCCCTCCGCGATAGTGAGGCGTCCGTTAGGTATTACGAGCTCGGGATCGACCACCAGCCGGCTGCCAAGTCCTGTACATACCGGGCAGGCACCATGCGGACTGTTGAAGCTGAATGTGCGCGGCTCCAGCTCGGGAATCGCCACTTCCGGATGATCGGGGCAGGCATACATGAGACTGTAAAGTGTCGCAGCACTGGTGTCGGCATTGAAAATGGTGACTTTTCCTTCGGCTACCTCGATTCCCTGTTCTACACTCTGTGCGAGGCGGGTGCGTGATGCTTCGTCATTCACGAGACGGTCGATGACAATCTCGATCGTGTGGCGGATGTTTTTATCGAGTACCGGGAACTCATCGAGTGCGTACACAACCCCGTCCACGCGGGCGCGGGCGAACCCGGCGCGCATGTACTGCTCGGGAATGTGCTCGAAAGCTCCTTTTTTATCCGTCACAATTGGCGCCAACACCATCAGGCGGGCGCCGACATCATTACCCGCGACCTGGTCGATGACATTGGCCGTCGTCTGCCGTACGACTTCCCGGCCACAGACCGGACAATGCGGTACGCCGATACGTGCATACAGCAAGCGCAGATAATCATAAATCTCCGTGACGGTTGCCACGGTCGAACGCGGGTTGCGGCTTGTCGATTTCTGGTCGATGGAAATCGCCGGGCTCAGGCCGTCAATCTGGTCGACATCGGGCTTCTCCATGAGACCCAGGAACTGCCGCGCATACGCGCTGAGCGATTCCACATAGCGACGCTGGCCTTCGGCATAAATAGTATCGAACGCGAGCGACGATTTGCCGGAACCGCTGAGGCCCGTGATAACTACGAGCTTCTCGCGCGGGATCTCCACGTCGATATTCTTGAGGTTATGCTCCCGCGCCCCTTTTACCACAATCTTGTCATGCATAAGCTGACTTATTATACGCCAAAGTCAAGGTTTTTTCTACTGTACATAGGGAGGGAGGAGCGGACCAAACTGCACAGTATATTGCTGTACGCTATATTTCTCCAGATCGTTCAAAATGTTGTCCCCCTCGGCCGGTTTCATGTCTTCGGCTATCCATGCAAGAGGGATTGCAAGGTCTTTACTACCTGCTTCAAATTGTTTCAGGAACGGCTTCATCGCCCGTATTCTTTTCACCGCGTGGTTATATAGCTCGGCCTCTTGGTAAAAACGTTCCGGTTCGGCCACTGTAAGGGCCAACTCATACCCGTCTTTTGTGTAAGCGGGGTTGATAACAAACCCCGAGCAATGTGCTGTTGCACGGTCGATGTTGGTAGTGCCGTCATACATAAGCGCGATATGCGACATTTTTTCCGGAATTTCGCGTACCCGGCGCGATTTGCTGGCGGGCGGGTCGGCAAGGTAACTTGCCAGTCGATGAAAATCAGGCGGTGGCGGAACAGTCCGCCTATCCGCAACATAACGCAGAAACGGAAGGCGTACTTTGTTATACGCCCGAAAACGAGGCACGCCTGCTAGATTATCGGGGACTTCATCGTCAGCGACTTCAGCCATTTCTCTTTTATCGGGCAGCACCACCGCCCATTTCAAGTCATCCATAACACGCCGACCTACCAAGCGTACGGTAGGTAGCAGTGTTTGCAGACCGCCGACTGCGGGACGCGCCATTTCAAAGCTAGTAATATGAGTCTCGAACCCCATTATTGGTTAGAATACCATAATATTTTTACTTTATCTAGTATATTTCTATCTATCGTTGTATGGCGAAAAATTTTGCTACCGGAGGCAGGAGAGATACCGTCTCGGGAGCCATTGGCGCATTACGCACCATCCATCTCCACTCGTCATCTGCAAATCTCGCGACCGTACCATGAAGCATATCAGGGACTTCTTCTCCATTGCGCTCATGCGGTCGGTGCTGAAGTGCCAGATGGTGCTGAGTCTGGAAAAAATCGCGAATATCTTCTCTTTCCTCTTGTAGAAAATCATTTTGATCAATGTCGAGGGCAAGGTACCATCTATGGTTACCTGGCAGCAAGATTGGCGTGGGCGCAACCCCCACTTCTGCCGTTGACCATTTATATGCAGCATCACCCGGCAATATGCCACCGTGTGTTGCCCGGCTATACTCATCCATGTCGTTGGCACCCTCTAAACCGAGAGGGACAAAGGGATCCTGCATCGCCACCTGAACGGCACGCGATTCGCTGAGAAAGTCCATAAACGAACCTTTTAGCTTCGTCACTATATCTCTACTCGTTTTGATGTTGGTGCCGAAATTGCGATATATCGGATCGGTTGAGGACTGGATTGCGCAGCGGATAGCATAATCACCAAAATAGGTGATACTGAGATCTCGTCTCACTGGTGATTTACGCCTTGACCATCTTTCTGCATATATACCATCCAGCTCCTCAAGAAAGCCAAAGAGAGAAGGACGCATAGAATCTTGATCGGGCTCACGTTCTGGAAATGGCGGAACGACCACCGGTCGGAATATCCGAAGATTCGTCTTAATGTTGGATCCGCTATCAGCAGCAGGAAAGAGGGAACTTGGACGCAGTATTTTTTCGCTTGAAGGAGCCGAGTCGGGGTCACGAAGCCATCCTTTACGGCGATACCCTTTATCTTGCACACGCCTGATTCGTGTTACTGCCACTGCGACCTCGACTTTAAAGTTTATGTATATTTGAGAGGACTTAATTAAATTGTAATAATTATTACAGGAAAATACTACCCCTTAATGCTGAATTATCCACTGCGTTATAATGGGCGTATGGGTTATTGGAAACGAAATGGAAAACGGTTTCTCACGGATGCGGCCGGGTATCTGTTAATCTTGGCTGCCGGGCTTACTGGCTGGCTGCCGGGCCCGGGCGGCATTCCGCTCGCCCTCGCAGGCCTCGGCCTGCTAAGTATCCACAACAAGTGGGCACATGACCTGCGCGAATACGTCATCAAGCATGGTGGCAAAGTCATCGAGATCATCTTCCCAAGAAACAGTGCCGTCGAATGGGCATATGACGTTCTCAGTCTCCTGCTACTCGCCCTGTCGAGCATTCTCATCTGGCAGCATAGCGCTATATGGCAAATCAGTCTCGCGGTCGCGGGGTATTTCGCTGCCCTGTTCATCGCCCTCATGAACCGCGACCGGGCCGGCGTAAAACGGCGACGCAAAAAGAAAATCGAACGCAGTGCCGAAGTCGGCGACTCCAAGCATAAGCAATAATAAAATATTATTGCAATTATTCATAATTTGTACTAAAATCCAGACATCAAAAAAGGTGGTGTCATGGAAGAACTACTTGTTTTAGGGCAAATTCCCTTTACCGATATCCGAATTTCATTCGATGGCTGGCTGACCATTATGGTCATCTTGCTATTGGTCTTCTTCGCGGTGAATTTCATCCATGCCAAATCGGCAGCGATCCGTGCGTATATCCTCAGCCAAAAAGTATCCCGGCTGCTCACCCACCATCATCTCATGTAGCTCGAACTTACAGGTCCGGCGCGGGCATGATGCTCTCGGCGTACAACTGTAACTCCTCAAGTATGTATGCATAGTCGCCGCGCCGCGGAAGCGAAGCGAGTTCTTGCAGGCGATGCATGTAGCGGGCCAGCCGACTGTTGGTGCCGCCGTCCATAATCGTGTGGTAACAGTACGTCTCCCACGCCGCCCGTTCTTCGTCTTCCAGCAGTTTCGGGTAGTTACGCGCTTTGTACAGCGGGGCGAGTTCCCGCAGGCGTTCATCATGGAAGTCACGGGCGATATCGGCGAGTTCGCCAGGTGACGCCACTCTAAACACACTCATAAGCCGGCCGTCCTCGTTATCAAAGAAACCGTCGTATAGCCGTACATCGGCCGGCAGATCGGCGGGAGCGGCCGGCCGGCGCTCGTCCAGCAGCTGGCGCGCAGTAAGTACTCTTTCGGTAAAATCAGGGTGTTCTCGTAGGATATCGTGATGCTTGGCGACCCGTTCCACGTCAAGATGGAGCCTGTCGCTTGATGCAGCGTCAAGTACCGACAGCGGTGCGACGGCGGGGCAGCGGTTGTAGAGCAGCGACTTCACCGGCAGCCGGGCGGGAGCCCGCTCATCCCGTGTCCATTGCCACCGCTCAGCGAGTTCTTCTGCGCTCAGGGCCAGGAACGGTGAGGGGTCATGACGCAAGTCGTACACCAGCGAACCCTGGGATACCGGATGTGGGCAAAGCTGCACCGCCACGGTGGTCTTTTCGTACTGACTATCGTATTTGCCACTGCTATAGACGAACGGCTCGCCGCGCTCGATGAGCTTCGCCACTGCTTGTTTGCCGCGCATGTCAAAAAGATACTGAAAAAGTTTGGGCTGGCGCTCCCGGATGAGCCGAGCGACCTCTATCGAGGCATGGACGTCGCTCAGAGCATCGTGCGCATGTTCGTGGTCTATGCCGTTCGCTTTGGTGATGAGGCTGAGGCGGTTGGTCGCCTTCCCGTCAACGACCGGCCAGGTGATACCATCCGGCCGGAGCGCCCGTGTCATGCGCACGACGTCCAATAAATCCCACCGACCGCGGTTATCCTGCCATTCCCATGCATATGCATCATAGAAGTTGCGGTAATGGAGGAACCGCATGAACTCGTCATCGAACCGGACGGTGTTATAGCCGACAAAAATCGTGCCGGGAGTCGCGATATCGCTCGTGAAGATGCGCAGGAATTCCGCTTCGGTCATACCGTCCACCAGCGTCATCTGTGGCGTGATACCGGTAATGAGGATAGCATCGGGCTGTGGCAGCACGTCGGGAGTCATTTTTATCAGCAGATTGACCGGCTCGCCGATCGGCTCAAGATTCAGCGTAGTCCGCTGACCAGCGAATTGCATGACCCGATCAGTGCGCGGATCGGTACCGCTTGTCTCGAGGTCGTACCAGAAAAATGTCTGCTTCACCGCCATAGCACCAGTGTACCATGCCCTTGGAGCGCCGTCAGCGCGTAAACGAACAGTTCATACATTGGAGGTAGCGAAAACTACAGCTCAAATGAGCCGGATTTGAGATTGATAGTCGTGCCGGCGGTAGCGCCGCGGCGGAGCAGCTCATGGATGACACCATGCTTTTGCAGCACTGTCCGCAGACGCTGCACCGATTCTTCGTTCGTAAAGTCGGTTCGCGACGCAAACTTGTCCACCACACCGCCGGTGACCGTGAATCCATCCTCGCCTTCACTCACCTCCCAGCGATCATCCGCGGACAGCGTCAGTACGGGCAATCCTTCTTCCGGCGCATCAGCTTCCGTTTCGGCTGCGATTCGCTCCCGCTCCGTCTGGATGACTTCTCCGAGGGCAAACAGAAGCTGGCGCAGCCCCTGGTGTGCCTGGGACGAAATAGCAAAAAGCGGCATGTCGGCCGGCATTTTCTTCTTGAGAAGTGCTTTCGCCTCTTCTACCTGTTCGGAAAGCAGTGCATCGGTTTTCGTAAGGGCCACGATTCGCGGCTTCGCCGATAAATCCACCCTATACGACGCCAGCTCGGCTTCGATAGTCGCATAATCCTCCGGGATTGTTTCGCTGGTGGCGTCCACCAGGTGCAACAGCACCGCGGTGCGTTCGACATGGCGCAAAAACGCATCGCCCAGTCCTTTGCCTTCGGCCGCACCTTCTATAAGCCCAGGGATATCCGCGATAAGCATACTACGGCCGTCCTCGACGTCGACGACGCCAAGATTAGGGGTCAAGGTCGTAAAAGGATAGTCGGCAATTTTAGGCCGCGCATTGCTCACGACCGAAAGAAACGTCGACTTGCCCGCGTTCGGCAGACCGACCAGTCCGACATCGGCGATCAGCTTCAGTTCGAGCGTCAGTGCCTTCTCTTCACCCTCGCCGCCCGGTTCAGCGAACTTTGGTGCCTGCCGTGTACTACTGATAAAGTGTGCGTTACCGAACCCGCCTCGTCCGCCAGCCGCAACGACACATGACTGTTCGTCCTCTGTCAGGTCACCAATCACGACACCGTCCGCACTGATCGTCGTTCCCACTGGTACCGATACCGTCAAGTCTTTGCCGTTTCGCCCATGCTTGCGCGTTTTTCCGCCCGGCCCCCCCGGCTCAGCGGTGAGTTCTTTCTGGTAGCGAAATGCGACGAGCGTGTTTTGATTGCGGCTCGCCATGAATACGACATCACCGCCTTTTCCGCCGTCTCCCCCGTCAGGACCGCCCCGGTCAACGAATTTCTCGTGTCGGAAACTGACACGGCCGCTGCCGCCGTCTCCCGCTTTTACCTGGATCGTTACCTCGTCAATAAACTGCATTGTACCTCAATAATAACAGATAGCCGGCGTCTCCCCTAGCAGACTTGGCCGCTGCGCCGCTAATTTCGTGTGATGTAGTTCGGGAATTTTGTCGCCGGTACCCAGTCGCTATACCCTACGCGCCCGAAACCGGCGAGCCCGTTCATATCGCTATACTTGATCATTGTGCCGTCTTCCGATACCGCATCGACGATACCGACATGGCCGGCCCAGCCACGCGGTGTCTGGAATATCGCGCCGGCTGTCGGCGTGCTGCTGACTCTCCAGCCGCTTCGTGCAGCATAGTACGCCCACGTATTCGCATTGCCCCAGTTCGCCGGCGCACCGGATTTAGCTGCCGCATAGTAGGTACACCAGCCCGGATCGTAGCCGTTATACCCGTAAATCGGTGTGAACGAGCTCGTCGTTGCCCGGCGGGCGGCTGCAGCCGTCATAATCTGGCCATTCGCGATAAAGATACGGCGGCCGACGACGAGAGAGCCGATTTCCGCTTCATTGTCGGTCATAATGGTGTTAACGTCGGCATGGTATTTCGTGGCGAGTGACTGCGGCGTATCGCCGGCTGCCACGGTATAGACGACGCCGTTGGACGGGGGAATATACAGCGTTTTGCCGACCGTCAGCGCATCGCCGGTCAGGCCATTCGACCACCGCACGCTGTCAGAGGTGACACCGAATTTTTGCGCTACGGACGTGACCGTATCACCGGCAACAACGGTATATTCACGAATATCCCGCCATGTTTTCAGCGGGGTCTCCACGATTTGCGGCTTGGCGGCGATGGAAACATCGCTCGCACTGGCAACGACGGCCACCCTTGCACTTTGGGCCTGGTTGGTGACTGCCGGCGTTTCATCGAGTTTAGCGGCTACCGCAACACTCACTGCAACATCGGATGCGGTATAGGTGTCGACAGGGCTGATCGTACTGGCGTCAGTGGTGAGAGGTGCCGAAGATACCACCGTCGCAGCGGCTGCTCTGGTCTCGGCCGGTGATGATAGGGTAGCAGGCGATTCGGAGGCCACGAACCATGCCACGATGCCGAGAAGCAATACGTTCGCCCCCACCAACGTGATATGTGTTAAACGCCGGCGCGATGCCTTCCGGCGCAGCACTTTCTGTAAACGGCTGCTTGCAATAGCCCGTCGCTTTAGAAGCAACGCTGCCGTCGACGATGATTGAGAGCCCGTACTAATACTCATGTACTCCTTGTCCGATTTGGCGGCCGGCGCATTCAGGAAAAAGCCGCTGGTATAAATACTACCAATTTGGCCTCCTCATGGCAAGTATTTTTGCCATTTCAACCCTGTTACTGGCAAAGTTTTTTACAATATTGATCGGTCAGTTTTTGGTGCTCTTCGTAGGTTTTCGAGAAGTACGTGGTGCCGTCGTCGCCCGAGACGAAATACAGCCAATCGGTGGTGGCCGGGTTCGCCACCGCCTTCAGGGAACTCACGCTTACATTGCTGATAGGCGTCGGCGGCAAACCGCCGTGCAGGCGGGTATTGTATGCTGAGTCATACGTTACACTCGGCGTCGCTCCGTTCAGGTATGCCCCGTAAAACGCTGTAGGATCGCTGCCAAGACGGATGCCCTCTTTGAGGCGTTTTATGAACACTTGTGCCGCCTGCTCGCGCTCACTCGTGGTAACGACCTCTTCTTCCACCATTGAAGCCAGGATGATCCCCTGGTAAGTTGTAAGCCCCTGGTCAGCGAAGCCCTGTTTTACCGCCGCCGTCAAATGACGGTCCATTTGGGCGATTGATTGGCGGACGATATCGGTTGCCGTAGTAGTCGGTGTCCGCTCAAATGACTCCGGATAGAGGTAGCCCTCGAGGCTCGCGCCCTTCGGTTTATCGGCAAGGACGGCAAGATTTTCGTACTGAGCCGGCTGCAGCGCGGCATCGACCTCTGTCTCGCTAAACCCCTGGTCGATAAGCGAACGGCGGATCTGGTCGATACGCTGAGCGGGTAGAATGACCACCAGCTTCGTCGCCACCTTGCCATGGGTCAGCTGCGAAACGATCGACGGCACAGATTGGCTGGGACTAAATACGTAGCTGCCGGCCATCAGATACCGTTCGCCGTTTTTCAGTTTGACATAGTATTCGAACGCCCAAGTGTTGCGGATCAGCCCTTCTTCTTTAAGCTGATCGGCAATCTGGGAAAGTGTCAAGCCGTCCTCAATAGTCACCTCTTTGGAAGTCATGCTGCTGCTTACCGGCTTGAGACTGCGCTGGTAGTACCATGCCCCTGCTCCGGCAGCCGCCAAGAACACGCCCGCTGTCACCATCGCTATGATGAGCACTGCTTTCCAGCGCCTGGTATGTTTTTCCCTGGAAGGATGCTGCCATTTCATGCTTCGGCACCTTCCGTAAAATAACGCTCCAGGATACATGCTGCGGCCGCGGCGTCCAGGCCTGCCGCTTTCGCTTGGGGGTTGCCCATGTAGCGTTCGGCCTCAACGGTAGAAAGAGTCTCTTCAACATACGCAACAGGGAGATTCATCCGTGCCGCCAACTCATCGCCGAATGCCTGGCATTTCACCGCTTGCGCGCCCAAACTGCCGTCCATATTGCGCGGTAGGCCCACTACGAGGCCCAGGAGCTGTTCCGCGGCCGTTGCCGTCATGATATCTGCTATCAGTTCGGGGCCATTCTGGAGCGTGCAGAGCGGTCTCGGGATGCGTGCCACGGTATGCCCGACAGCCAGACCAACCCGTGCTTCCCCATAATCCACTGCCAGTATGTAGCCGTCCGCTGCCATGGCGCCGTTATTTCGTCTCGCCGTCGATTATGATAGTGATTTTCGCAGTGTTCGAAGGGGCTTTCGTAACCCAGAACGGACTGTAGGCTACCTCGACATCGGTCACGCCTGGCGTTTCTTTGATGAGGTCTTCTATCTCACCGGATTTCAGGCCGACGATCTGCTTTCTAATGGCATCGGCATCGAGCTTCGGGCCGATGACGGTCTTTATCTTCGCAAGGACATTGGCCGACGAGGCACTCCCTGCATTTTGCTGGCTGAATTTGGCAGCATCGAGCCCATCGCTCGCAATCGTCTGTTTTTTGGTATCGACCTTGTCTTCGAGGGTGTTCATGAGAATGGTCTTCAGGTCATTTTTCTTGACACCAAGCATTGTGTAAGGGACGCTGGACGTCACTTTGACACTGTCGGCCTTGTCCCCGACATTGGCGCTCGTCGTCACCTGCTGGTCGCCGGTGATGAACGTCGAATCGACTGCCATATAGCCCTTCGTTGTCAGTTGACCCTCTAAATCTTCTTTGACGCTTGAAGCATCTTGGGACGCTATCTTACTTTTTGCATTGTCGATGTCCGCCTGCGCTATCACCTTGGTAATGACATCCGTGCCGCCTGTCAGAGCAGTGTTCGTCGAACCGTTCACGCTGGTATAGCCAACGACGCTCGATGACAGTGCTACGCTGACACCCTTGTCAATATTGGACTTACTGCCGGCTTTTATCGCCGCTACCTTGAGCGTGCCGGACCATACTGACTGGAAGGAGGTCGGGTTACACTTTCCCCCTAGTTTTAAGCTGTTGAGGGTAAGCGCTCCCTGTGTGATGTAGGTATTGCCACTGGCGGTCACGCTGACGCCGGAGGGGATGGTGACAGTGTCATAATTGCAGTCCTTCAGGGCAAAGTACACATTTCCGGACGCTTTTTCACCGTTGTTCAGCTCGCCGGTCGCCGGGACCTCCTGGGTGTATGTTTTGTTGGCAGTCTGGGCAGTGGCCGGCAGAGTATTCGTCTCTA
>DAIPYY010000022.1:0-11989 GCA_036782475.1 Candidatus Saccharimonadota bacterium | reverse complement strand
CAATTCATATATCTCACTGGGCAATGTAGCATCTCTATCATCATATGATAAAAACTATTATCAGTCAGTGGTAAGCGGGTGTATTGGGAGCGATGAGTCCTTCCTGTATGACGAAGAGGGCCAACGCTTCATGATTTCACTTATATATAGCAGTGCTGTACAACAGAGAGTTGACTCGCTCGCCTCGTGCATATACAAAGATACCTCAAAAACAACCGGTGTGATGTTCCGTATCGCCCTCATGAGCCCAACGACCGGTCAAATCATAAGTTACTAATATTCACGTCAACGGAATAATCGTACTGTCCGTGAAATGCTTCACCACCACATCCGCATCGGTGGTAGTGAGAAATGTCTGGTATTTCTGTAAATAAGTAGTGAGCGCTCTTCGCCGGGTCCCATCAAGCTCACTAAAAACATCGTCAAGCAAGAGGATTGGTGTAGCGCCGCGAGCCTCTTCGAGCTGTTTGAGCTCAAGAATCTTGAGCGCAAGCACGGCGGTGCGTACTTCGCCACGAGAGGCGACTTCGGCCGCTGGGTGTTCATCGAACAATAACGCGATATCTTCACGGTGTGGACCGTATGCCGTAAACCCGCGTGCTATATCATGCTCGAGCGATGATTCAAGTTTATGAAGTAAATGGGTTTCATACGTTTCTGCGGGAAACCGCATTTCATAAGTCATACGTACGTGTTTTTTCCCGTGAGAAATCAGCCCGTACAACGCCGCTAATTCGCCGTCGAATAGCTGGACGAGACGCTGGCGCTCCCGTGCGATGACCGCTCCGAGCTCACTAAGACGAAGGTTCCAGGGGAAAAGTTCACGCTCCGAGACTGCGCCGCGCTTAAGTAGGGCATTGCGCTGCCGGAGCACTCGACGGTATTGCTTCCGAAACCCCTCAAAACCCGGAGTTATTTGTTCGAGTATGTCATCGAGGTAATTTCGCCGGAGGTCAGGGGAACCCTGAAATAGAAAAAGATGGTTCGGCTCGAACAATACCGTCGGCACCGTTTGTTCGAGCTTGAGTGACCGGTATGGTTTATCGTTCAGTTCATAACTTTTTGTCTGCCTCGCTGTGGTAACGAATTTTATCACCCGGGACTGCGCGCCACTGTCGAGATGGGCATCGAGACGAAACCAGGGAGCCTCAAACTGCAGCAATTCGGTGTCTTGTACGCGGTAGGATTTGCCGATGGTGATTATCTGAATTGCTTCCAATAGGTTCGTTTTACCGCTGCCATTCGGGCCGACGATGATATTCACACCCGGCCCGAACTCAAACGATGCATCTTCGTATGAACGGAAATGCTGTAGCCGAATATCATCAATCATACGTATTAGTATAGACGTCCCGTCCGAACGGGTGAAATTACGATTTCAGCGGCATAATAATGTGCTGATAGCCATCGTCTGCCGGGTCACTGAGACGAACAGGATCAAGTTTACCACTAACTCCTATGGTGACATCTTTTCCGTTCATCACCTGAAGTGCCTCAAGTAGATAACGAGAGTTAAGGGTAATAGAGCCCGAACCCACCGCCACGACCTTAGCCGTCGCATTATTCTCGCCAAGCTGCGACGCAACCGCCCGGATCCAAACACTCTCACTTGCCTCGTCGACACTTACCACGATACTGCCGGCGCTTTCACGGGCGAATAAACTCGTCACCTTCACGATATTGATAAGTTCGCTCCGAGCCAATGTCGCGGTTGTCGTAAACTCGCTAGGGATAAGCTTGCGGTAATCAGGGTATTTACCGTCAATGAGTCGCGCCACCAGTTCGACATCACCGGCAAGGAACTGAACTTGCTGGTCATCGTACACGACACGCACATCACCATCGTAATCATTGATGATGCGCTGTACATCATGCAGAGCTGTCGCGGGAATAAGTAGTGAAATATCCTCGGTTGTTGTCATGAGTTTCGCCTCGGCGAGACGGTAACTATCCGTGGAAGCAGTGTAGAGGCTTTTTTCGGTCGCCTGGAATAACACCCCCGTCAAAACCGGCCGACTTTCGTCGTTTGACGCCGCCAGAAGAACACCGTGAAGGTTTTGTTTTAACACCGGAGCCGAAACAATAAACTCCTTACCTTTTTCAATGGCAGGCATCACGGGAAATTCTTCGGCACTCACCCCGTTAATAACCGACCGGTATTGATCGGTGGTAATTTTGAGGCGGAACTCATCTTGCTCAAGTTCTATCACTCCGCTCGGTAGACCGACGACAAACTCCTGGAGTAGTTTTGCAGGAACGGTAAGCGAGCCTTCTGTTTGCACCTGCGCCCCAATATGACTCCTGATCGCGATATCAAGATTTGTTGCTGCCAGTGAAAGCTGATTTTCCTGAATAGTAAGTAACACATTACTTAAAATAGGAAGGGTACTGCGCGTACTTGCAACGCGTGCAACATAATTCAATGCCTTGGCGAGGTTTTCTTGAGTGACTTTTAGTTTCATACCGATACTCCTCCTTACTAACTATAGTCTTAAATGGTTTTAAAAAGTAGTTGGTTATTATAGGGTGTGTGGAAAGTGTGAACAATTAATGATAAACAGGGGTGAATTGGCGAAAAAATATGTGCAAACATGGTGTGTAAACCCGTGTGAAAAAAGCGGAAAACTGAGTACTTTTTCCACTGCTTATCGAAGATTCTATGTATTTGCTGTATATCCCCACAAATAGAACACATGTTTTGCACAGGAAATACCCAGCTTTTACGCATAGAGTGACTCCTTTATTGTGTTCACCGCTTCTTTCATAGGGTTATCAAAGTGGATCTGCTGTTCAATTTTTGTGATTGAATGGATGGCGGTCGTATGATCTTTACGGCCGAGCTCCTGGGCGATTTTCGGGAAACTCAAATGAAGCTCGCTTCGTAGTAGATACATAGCGATTTGGCGCGGCTCCACGATGTCTTTGTCCCGCTTCGGACTCATAATATCAACAACTGACACCTGAAAATGTTTCGCACATGTTTCAATTATTTGCTTCGCGCTGAGGTGTTTCGGCCGTGATTTGATGCCTCCTACGAGGCTTGAGGCAATCGCGAGATTCGGCTCAAGCGCCCTCATCTCACAAAATGCGAGCAACTGGTTGAGCGCACCCTCAAGCTCGCGGATATTCGTCTGAACATTCGTTGCGAGATACTCTGTGACATCGGTAGGGAGGCTGTATGACCGGCTTTCAGCTTTCGCTTGCAAGATTGCACAACGGGTCTCGAAGTCGGGGTTTTGCATGTCGATCGTCATCCCCCATACGAAACGGCTGCGCAGCCGCTCCTCTAGGGTCGGGATATCTTTTGGCGGCTTGTCGCTGCTGAGGATAATTTGTTTGTTCGCTTGTCGAAGGGCGTTGAAAGTGTGAAAAAACTCTTCCTGAATCTTTTCTTTGCCGGCAAGGAACTGTATATCATCGACGATGAGTACGTCGGCATTGCGGTAGAATCCGGCGAAGTCGGTATTCTTTTTGAACCGGAGGGCATCGACGAATTCCTGGACGAATTGTTCACTCGTCACGTATACGACCCGGGCGTTCGGATTGGCGGCGAGCACCGCCGTACCCACCGCCTGGATGAGATGGGTTTTGCCGATACCGACACCACCATACAAAAACAACGGATTATATTTCGTACCCGGCTGCGCGGCGACCGCCTGGCAGGCGGCATATGCCAGTTCATTCCCGGAGCCCACCACGAAATTATCAAACGTATACTCTTTGTTGATGCCGCGGCGATACGCGTGGGTGAGGCTGCTTGCCGGCCGGGGAGTGGTAGTGATGAGGGTTGATTGTCGGGGGGCGGAGGTCTGTTCGTCACTGGGAGTTGGCTGAGGTTTCGGGGTGGCCGTCGGCACGTGAATCTTGAAAACAATAGAGGAGGTGGGAAGGTTATTGTGTGCCAATGCTTCCTGTATAAGGGGAGCGTATTTTTTTTCGAGCTGGTTTTTTATGAAAATATTCGGCACTCCGATGATTGTCGTGTCATTCTCTACTTTGAGCAGGGTGGTGTTTTTGAACCAGGTCACGTAATTGCCCCTCGAAAGAGATATCTCAAGATGGCCTAAAACGGCTTGCCATACACGGTCGCTGTCGATTAGTGCTGTCATACCACTCCACACTCCCTTTCCTTACGTCTAACTATACCGAGCCTCGCAAAAGTTTTCCACAATAACTTTTACAACTCTTTGACACGATACCGAAAAATTCGTACAAAATTATCCACATCCTCCCCTCCCATCTGTAAATCTGTGGAAAAGCCTTGGCGATAAGTGGAAAACTTGCTATAGTACGTACCGAAGAAGTGACAGATATCGGCACATGCATAAGCATGATGTCGCCCATCCCGGGTAAAATCTGCTATACTTTTTATGAAAAATATGATTACCAAGTAATGAGGAAAGTCCAGGGTACACTATGCCAAAACGAACCTACCAACCAAAAAAACGCCACCGCGCAAAAGAGCACGGATTTTTGAAGCGAATGCAGACTAGAGCCGGTCGCCTCGTCCTGAAGCGTCGTCGCAACAAAGGACGCACCCGTCTCGCCCAGTAAAAGATGAGAGAGTACTATGGTAAGCGCCCGACACCGATTCCATAGCCGAGTGAGCGTACAGCGCGTATATCGACTTGGAAAGGTAGTGCGAGGAACAGCTATTACCCTCAAGTACGCCACCCGTTCCGATGCCCAATCCTATAGAGCTGCTGTCGTGGTAAGTAAAAAGGTGCATAAGTCGGCTGTCGTTCGCAACCGTATCCGCCGCAGAGTATACGAAATTATCCGCCGCCACGTGCGGGCCGATGCCTCCTATGATATGGTCTTCATGGTATATACTGCCGATGCTGCCACCCAGCCTGCCTCTGACCTGGAAAAAATGGTCATGGGGCTGCTCAGCCGGGCGGCGGTACCATTACGCGAACCGGCCATGGTATAGTAGAAAAAAGAGGAAATCATGTTTCAAACGTTTGTTGTCCAACCTATCTTTAATCTGCTCGTCACGATTTATGCGCTGCTGCCGGGGCATAACTTCGGTATCGCTCTTATTATTTTCACTATAATCGTCCGACTCGCGCTATGGCCGCTCGTCAAAAAGCAGCTTCATCAGACTAAGATTACCCGTGAGCTGCAGCCGGAGCTGAAGCGCATCAAAAAAGAAGCAGCCGGCGACAAGCAAAAAGAATCGATGATGATGCTTGAGCTGTATAAGGAAAAGGGTGTGAACCCCCTCGGCTCATTGCCGGTACTCATCGTCCAAATGATCGTCCTTATCGGTCTTTACACCGGGCTTACGAAGGTCATCAGGGATCCTCACCAGATCTACCAGTTTGCCTATGGCTTCCTGCAGAATACTTCATGGCTGAAGGAGCTGGCGGAGAATATCCACAAATTCGACAACACACTCTTTGGGGTGGTAGATCTGTCGCGCGCGGCAATCGGCACGAAGGGATTTTATCTGCCCGCATTCTTGCTTGTCGTCGCAAGCGCCGTGATGCAGTTTATTACATCGAAGCAGATAATGCCGACGACGAAAGATTCGCCAAAATTCCGCGATATCCTGACCTCAGCGGCCGACGGCAAACCCGCCGACCAGGCAGATGTGACTGCGGCGGTTGGACGGACGACCATCTACATCATCCCGGCAATGGTATTCTTTTTCACTATAAATCTCGCCTCCGCCCTCAGCCTCTACTGGTTTGTGGGTAGCCTCGTCGCCTACTTCCAGCAGCGAGCCGTACTGGGAGCCGACACGAAAGAGATGGAAACGCTTGCCGACCAAGACACCGTCCGTTCCAAGCGCGACCTTAGCGCCATCGCCGAAGCAGAAATCGTCACTCCTCCCCAACACAAAAAATCATCAAACAAAAAGAAAAAATCAGGTAAAAAACGAAGGAGGTAGAACATGGATGATATCGAACCGGCAATCCAGTATGCAAAGAAGTATATCGAGGACTTGCTATCGTTTTTCGGACTGAACACGGATGTGTATGCGACAAGTGAGGACGGCGAGGTTATCGAGCTCAATATCCCATCAACCCATATGAACGGATTTCTCATCGGCCAGCATGGTGACACGACACGAGCATTGCAGTTCACCGTCAGTAGCGCGCTCAAAAACCAAGGGTATGCTTATACGCGTGTCAACGTTGACGTCGCGGATTATAAAAAGCACCGGGCCGATCGTCTGGCCGACACTGCCGAAGAGTGGATCAAGAAAGTGAAAGAAACCGGCGAGCCGTATGAATGTAAGCCTATGAATGCTGCCGATCGGCGTACGGTGCACCGTGTCGCATCGGAGGCGGGTTTATCGAGCGAATCGGTCGGCGAAGGCCGTGACCGTCATATCGTGCTAAAGCCGGCTACCGAAGAGTAGGGAACCTTCTCTCATGAAACTAGTGGTCATAGGCGGCGGTACGGGTAGTTTCGCGGTGCTACAGTCGCTAAAAAGCCTGACGCCGGATATCAGCGCCGTCGTCAACATGTGTGATGATGGCGGCTCAACCGGACTGCTCCGTGATGAGCTCGGAGTACTGCCGCCGGGAGACGCCCGTCAGTGTCTGGTAGCACTGAGCGAAGCGCCCGAAATGCGCGAACTCTTTAATTATCGGTTTGCAAAAGGGGGTCTCGCCGGGCATTCTCTCGGCAATATCATCATATCCGGACTCGAACTGCAACAGGGCAGTTTTGAGCAAGCGATAGAAACAGCAAGCCGGATTCTGCGTATTCGCGGTCAAGTGCTGCCTGCCGCACTTGGCGAGCATAAACTGGCGATGTGCGACGGTGATGAAGAAATCCTGGGACAATATGCCTGTGAGATCCACGCCATCGAACATGCCGATGCGCGTATCCGTCTGGTGCCGGCCAGCCCCATCAACCCTAAGGCGAACGAGGCGATCCGCCAGGCTGATATGGTCGTCATCGCGCCCGGGGCATTTTATACCTCCATCCTCCCGATTTTCTCTGTAGATGGGATCGCGGAAGCGCTTGCGGCCAGCAGGGCACGGGTCATTTTCATGGCCAACCTCGTCAACAAGGCGATACAAACGAAAGGTTGGCACGTTGTCGATTATCTGAAGCACCTGGAAGAATACATTGGCCCGGGGCAGATCGACACAGTGCTCTATAACATCGAGCCGCTACCGCCAAAGCTACTCAAGAAATATGCCGCTGACGGTGATTATCCCGTGTTGGTATCCTCGGAACGCTTTTCCGAAATAAGCGTCCAGCCGGTCGGTGCACCGCTGTTCTCGAAAGAGATTCGGACGCAAAACCCCGCCGACAAACTCATCCAACGCAATTACCTCCGTCACGATTCAGAAAAAGTCAAAGCCGCCATACAGCAAATTTACGAAGAATACATCAGATAAGCCTCAAAAAACCTTGCAAGCGAAGCATTACGGCGTATAATCTTGACATAATACCTTCGTTTCGCTTTGGGAGGGCAGTATGAAGAGGACTACGGCAATTTTAGGTATTCTACTGATAGCAATAGCGGTAGGGATATTTCCTGTTTCTCCCGCGCGCGCAGCTGAAACCCAGAAAGCTGCATGGCTTTCGGCTCAAGTACCGCATGTGACCAAAACGGCGGACCTACCGAACAATACTGCGCCATACTCAGGAGGAACCGACTGTGTTAATTTTTGTGATATACAAACACCAATCGGTGTTTACAATAATGGATTGTTCGATGATGGTGTGCATGGAAAGGGTAGATTATGGTGGAAAAATCTTTATCCTTCAGGTAACTCAAACCTCACTATCTACTCCGCAGAAGATGGTTACGGGTATGTTTATACATCCCTGGGCCCGAGTGATCTAACGGTCCGGCGCACTCAAGATGGGACGGCATACACAATCGATAAACAGCCCAGCGGTGTTTTTGTTGGAGAGAATTCAAAAAGTCCGGTGCGAATTGGTTTTAGTTACCTAGCATTCTCAAACAATGGGCAATGGATGGTCACGACAATCCCTGATGGCGCCGGTGCTTCTCATATAACCCTGTTCAACACCACAACGTACCTCGGGAAGGCAATAGGGTATTTTGTCTCCGACTCTCGGTACAACAGTGGCAATACCACTCCTGGCGATGCAAACTTTGCCGTAAGCGATGACGGCCGATATGTTGCGTCCGGGTTCACGCAGCAGTCGACTAAGGGCAACGATTATGCAATGCGGGTCTATGACACGACTACATGCGTCGACCAAAGTGGTGTGGCGGTTTCAAAACGAACGTATTGTTCATATAAAAACATATGGACGGGCGAGCTGGATGGCAAGACCATGGTCGGTCCCGGTATAAAGGAGCAAATCATGGGCAATCCTGAGCGGCCCCTCAATATCCGATTCAAGGACGATGAGACTATCACCTTCAGCGCCGTTCATGATTATGTATCGAATGCGAATTACAAAGCAAGCACGTACGAGGCCACATTCAAAAAGCCAGCAGAACCTGAGCCGGAAAAGATGCGACTACTCGCGATGGGTGACTCATATATCTCTGGGGAGGGCGCTGAACATGCGCTAGGCAATAACTCGCTGAGTCATTATATAACCGGCACAAACACCAGTAATAACAAATGTCACCAATCAGATCTTTCTTATCCCTACCTGATCGGTGCTATATATGCCGAAGAATATCGCTCTGTCGCCTGCTCTGGAGCTAAGACGGGAGACATCTTATCCGTTAATCAAGATGAGTATCAAGGGCAGACTAAGGATGGAATCGAATGGTCAATGCGTGGAGGCAAGGAGGAAATATTGTCATCTTATATCCCGGGATATGCACTCCAGATTAAGTTTATAAATACCAATAAGCCAAACACTATCCTTCTCTCAATTGGTGGCAATGATATTGGCTTCGCTGATATTGTGCAGCGCTGTGTCCTGAGTATCACGGGCAATTCATGTTACAACAAGCGGTCTGAGCGCCTAAGCTTACTAAAAACTATATATGGCAAGCACCAAGAGCTTACTGCTACATACCGCAAAATACTCGGCGAAAGTCCAAGCGGCACAAAGTTGTATGTCATAGGCTATCCCCAGGTACTCAATCCTGCCGGAAATTGTGGCACGAACGTGCATTTCGACGATCAAGAACGTCGATTCGCAGCGCTGCTCATAGACCGCCTTAACGCAACTCTCAAAAATGCCGCAGCGTCTGCTGGTGCGATATACGTTGATACGGCAAACGCCCTTACTGGTCACCGCCTTTGTGATGCCGATGATGATGGAGTAAATGGTTTGACGGCCGGTGATGACAAAACTATGCCTGTACCTGTATTTATTGGGTTTATCCCTGTCATAGTGCATTTTGGTATTGGCAATGAAAGCTATCATCCCACTACACTAGGCCACCAGCTACTAGCTGCCGCGATAGATAACGGCACAGATCACTTCACAAAAAAAGCGGCTCCTCCAACCGGCGTCGGACAGCTTATCGCATCAGCCGATGATTCCTTCGTGATGATGGGCGACATAGATGAAGCCGAAGCCAGGAAAATAGTATTTGAGAAAATCATCAATGATTCTGCGCAAACTAACGGCCAGCCACTCCAAATACTAACCGATGCGAACGATAATGTGGCACCTGGTGCGCCGTACACTGTCGTCGTGCATTCAAAGGAGGTTATACTCGCCATAGGTACTGCCGATCAAAATGGGATAATAAATACTAGCATTAGCCTGCCCAATATCGATCCGGGCATTCATTCACTGCATATCTACACGACTGCCGCCGAGGGTGAACTTCTCGATATTACCCAGGATATATTTATCACTGCCTCGGCAGATGACTATGATGGGGATGGCATAAAAAATGCCGACGATTTACTCCCATACATCAATGACATCGGCAAGATGGTTATACCTAAAAGAGAAGATGAAACTCAGAGCGATGAGGGTAGTGGTAGTCAAGCGCCCGCCTCGAACGAGTCTTCGGCTGATAATGACACACCCAAGAGCCAGGAATTGATTATTCTTCCTACACTCACAAAAAACAACCCCGCGGAAAGCCCAGGGACTCAATGGGTAAATGTCATAACGAGTAATAGTGAAAAGGAGGAAGTACTCGGAGTCGTAGATACCAAGTCGGCGGGGTCTACTTCCACGAAACATGAGGACATCGCTACGGGGGACGGGGAGGATAAGCGTTTGAATAGGTTGCAAAATTGGCTAGTCGTAGCCCTATCTCTCATGGGTATTTGTGGAATTATCATATGGGTATCAAAGCGAAGCAAAATAAATTCTGATAGAATGTAACCATGAAAAATAACAAAAAGTACCTAGCCATAGCATTAATGTGTGGCTTAATAGTTATTGCCGGAATTGTTAGCGCCTTTCTTGTCGATAAGATGAAATTCAGTGGGCAGGATAAAAATATAAAGAGCTATATAGCTATCCTCGATGAAACACAGAAGATTCACGACATCTCAATGAGTAAATATTGCTCTTACGCTCATCAGAAATATAGCAAGGGAAGCCTTAGATGTGACTTATCTTATAAGTTTAGCTCGGAAGATGAGGGGATCGTGAAAAACTCAGGTGACACCGCTAGTGATTTTGGGTGGACTTTTCAATGGGACAACACTGTAAGCAATAACAAATATTCAACAGAAGAGTTTATAAAATCCGAGGTGTACACCTACAAAGATCTTTACTGTAATTTTTCAGTCAAAAAAAGCAGCAATAGTTATGAATATGAAATAGGCTGCTCTGGGCCGGCGAAGGCTGAGTGGTTTCCAGTGAAGAAAAACTAGGCTTTCTTGAGGGCTTTTTCGTAGACTTCCAGGGTTTGCTGGGCCATGCGTTTCCAGGAATACTTTTTAGCCTGTTTGTAACCAAGATCGATGAGTTTTTTACGGAGTTCCGGAGACGATAGTATATCATTGATGGCGCGAGTAATGTCATCGACATCGTACGGGTCGAAATAGTGGGCGGCGGAGCCGTATACCTCAGGCAGGCAGGTGGCGTTACTACTGGCAACCGGCGCGCCGTGTAGCATGGCCTCAAGACCAGGCAGGCCGAAGCCTTCACTCAATGAAGGAAAACAGTAAGCCTGGCAATGCTCAAGCAGCCAGCGGAATTGATCGTCGGGAATGAAATCGGTGAAGATTACCCCCTCATAGCCCTTTTCTTGCACGGTTTTTTCATGCAGCTCGTAGTTGGCATCTTTTTTGCCGGCCAATACGAGCAGAAGATCAGGGTGTTTGGCACGGAGCTTTTGGTGGGCTTCGATGAGTCGCCCGAGATTTTTGTGCGGGGTGGGGCGACCGATGTACATAATGAATGGCTTGCCCTCGACCGGTGCGTAGGGCGCGGAACCGGCTGGCATGACGTCGGCCGCCTCAAGGGTGACAGTGATTTTATCAAGCGGAACGCGGCAGTAACTTGCTACGTCATGTTTCACGAATTCAGTCGGCGTGATAAGTGCGCGGGATTTGTGCGCGGCACGGATATTCACAAGCTTGTATACCTGTTGTTTGACCCAGAAAACCATCGGATTTTTGACGGGATTGCGAAACCGCAGCGTCGTGAGGTCCTGCATGGTCGTCACGACTTCTCCACGATAGAAGATGGGTTGCTGCACCATCGGGAAGTGCACGAGGTCGGGCTTGAGTACTTCGATTTCTTTCTTTAACTGAAGCTGCTCCGCGAAGGTAAATTCTTTGACACTGGTTTCGACGACCTCAAATGAAGGCGCAATTTTGCGAATATAGTCTATGCGGCTGGGTTTAGTGATGATAGTAAAACGGTGTTTTGGTTTTAGGACATGCAGGAATTCGACGAGCTTGTCTATATACCTGCCGGTGCTTGTGCCGGATTCTCTCGCGTCGATAACGATATGACTCATTGCAACTCCTCCTTTATGCGTGCAAACACATCCGCCGCAACGCGTTCCCACGAGAAAACAGCAATGCGCTTTTCGCCGGCTTTTATCATTTTCATGCGGAGCTGTTCGTCCAAAAGCACTTTTATGATTCCGTCTTTAATCTGT
>DAIPYY010000021.1:0-11993 GCA_036782475.1 Candidatus Saccharimonadota bacterium | reverse complement strand
GGTCATATTCGAATGGAAGACCAATACTGGATAGTCAAGGCCGGAGAATTGCTCGACCAGCGGTGCCGTCAGCCCGATTTCCGGCGTAAGAATAATCACCGACTTACCTTCTGCCAGGGTTCGTTCGGCCAGCTCAAGATAGAGACGAGTTTTACCGCTGCCGGTAACACCGTGCAATAAATAAGAGCCAGGATCCGTGATATTGCGAAGCGCATTCTGTTGGTCCTGTGTGAGAGGCGGCCTGGAAGAGCGTACGTTTGTGGTGGGTGCTTCCTGTGGGGTAATCACTTTCGGGAAAGCTGTCGTCGGTGGCAGAAATAGCCGTGCCGTCAGCCCGGAAGGGGCGGGGTAGTATGAGGAGAGCCACTCCAAAAACTGGAGCGACTGTTCGGGCATCGCTGGTACGGGAGCGACGGCGGTGATGGGTTTTGTCGCGAATGTTGGAGCATTAACCTCCCTGGCGATAATACCGAGCACTGTGCGGTTTCTTAGGAGTATGCGCACTACCTGCCCGCGCTCAAGAGAATCCTCCCATGAATAAGTGAGCGGCTTTTCGCCATGGAACTGTCCGTCGCCGACGGTTACCTCATAGTATCGCACCCTTATAGTATAGGCGATATGTCATAGGAGTACCGAAAAACCTAAAAATCGCGGTTGAAAATATTGATGCCGCCCGTTATACTACCTATCGTACGTTGTTGATGTAACAATGAAAAGCTTATGTTGGATGTATTTATAACTTCTCGAGTTCGCCGCAAAATCATAGTCATCTATGCGAAGTATCCTGATTTCAAGACTCACGTCCGTGGTCTTGCGAAGTTGATCAAAGAAGACGCCGGCAATATCCAGCGCGAACTCAAGCGACTTGAAAAAGTGGGATTTCTGCTCAGTGAGAAACAGGGTAATACGAAGATTTATCACACCAACAAGCAATTCCCGATTTTCAAAGAATTGCAAAGTATCGTCCTGAAATCACAGCGCACTGCCCAGAAGCGCCACGTCGCGTAACAAAACGAATGAAAAGGGTTGCGTATTGCTCCCTGTTACGGTATACTCTTCATCTGTATGATAGAAGTAACCCGTAAAGACAGTAAAGAATCAACTGAGAATCTCGTTCGCCGCTTTAATCGCCGCGTACAACAGTCCGGCCTTGTCCTGACTGTAAAGGGTGGTCAATATTTTGAGAAGCCCATGAGCAAGCGTGATCGCCGGCTCAAAGCCATCGTGCGCAACGAACGCAAAGCAGTGAAGTTGAAAAAAACTAAGCTCGGCCAACGATAGGAACGATGAGTACGCTGAAGCAGCGCCTAAACGACGACGTAAAAGCCGCCATGCTGGCACATGACGCTTTGCGTCTGGATACTCTCCGTGGCCTAAAAAGCGCTATTTTATATGCCGAAGTTGCTGCTGGTAAGCGCGAAGAGGGTTTGAACGAGCAGGAGATTGAAGCGCTATTTGCCAAAGAGGCAAAAAAACGCCAGGAAAGTGCTGATTTGTATGTCCAGGGCGGAGCTTCGGACAAAGCAGAAAAAGAACTCACCGAAAAGCGAATCGTCGAGGAATATTTACCTGCCCAGATGAGTGACGAAGAAATCACCGAACTGGTCGAGAAAGCAATCGGCGAAATCGGGGCTACGGACCCACGTGCGATGGGACAAGTGATAGGAAAGGTAAAACAAGCAGCTGGTAATACTGCCGACGGTGCCGTTATCGCAAGAATCGTGAAGGAGAAGCTCTCATGATTCTGCTGATGGGGCCGGCCGGCGCCGGCAAAAGCATGCAGGGGCACAAATTCGCTGATGAGTTCGGTTATGCCTACATATCAACCGGTGAAGTATTCCGCCTCCTTATAACGGGCCGCCGTCGGGCCGAGATGCTTGAAGGCAAGCTTCTCTCCGATGCCGAAACGATCCATGTGCTTGATAAAGTGCTTGATATCATCGACGTAAAAGAACAATTTATCCTCGACGGATTTCCCCGTACCGCCCCCCAGGTGACCTGGATGCTCGGTGAGATGGCCGCAGGCCGCTTCGAGAAGCCGGTGGTCGTGCATCTCAATCTGAGCGAAGAAGAGATTTACACCCGCCTCAGCCTTCGGGGACGTCCGGATGATACCGACGAAGCTATTAAGAAACGATATGAACTGTATCAAGACCAAACGCGGCCCGTATTGCAGCAAATGATAGATGCCGGCATTACAGTCTATGAGATTGACGGCGCTGGGACGCCGCTTGAAGTCCACGAACGAATACTTGCCGCGCTCGGCATAAGCAAGTAGACTATTTATAGTATGCGACCAAAAACAGAGACCGAAATCCAGGCGATGCGTGAGGCCGGGAAAATCCTCGCCGCGGTGCTTGAGAAAATTCGCCGGGAAGTTAAGGCGGGGATGACACCAAAAGAGGTGTCGGCGCTGGCCGCGGCCGAAACAGCTCGACTTGGCGGCACTCCTTCGTTTAGAGGTTTTGAGGGATATCCTGATATCATCTGTATTTCTACCAACAACGAGGTGCAGCACAGTATTCCAAGCGATCGGCCATTTAAAAATGGTGATGTGGTCAATTTTGATTATGGAGTAACGGTGCGTGGGATGGTGACCGATGCGGGTATCTCTGTATGTATAGGGGGTAATCCTTCGAAAGACGATCGCCGCCTCTTGGAGGGAACGGAACAGGCCCTATATGCAGGACTTGCGGTGGTGCGCGACAGTGCACGCGTCGGTGACATCTCCGCAGCTATTGAAGCAGTACTTCGAGAACACAAGCTCGGCATTGTTCGCGAGCTGGTAGGACACGGGGTGGGGCACGCTCTTCATGAAGCCCCTGAGATTCCGAATTATGGCCGTGCCGGCACCGGTCCCGCGCTGAAAGCGGGCATGACAATCGCTATCGAGCCGATTACCACTCTTGGCGGTCATAGGATTTTTCAGGCTCATGACGGCTGGACGCTTCTCACGGTCGATGGAAGTAAATCGGCACAGTTTGAGCACACCGTTCTTGTTACCGACGATGGGTGCGAAATACTGACCCAATTATAGCCGCGTATATACGTGAAAGTGCCATGCGGCTGAACAAAATATCGACATAGGTGCACAAAAGTTGCGCAATCTGAACTATAAGCGGTATAATTCACCATATGCGTGAAACAGAAACAGCCCAGTACGTCGGTCTCGATATAGGAACTTCTTCGGTACGCTGTGTCATAGGGACACAGGATCCTGCGACGGGTGCCATTTCCGTTATTGGCCATGGTGTCGCACAAAACCAAGGCATGCGCAAAGGGGTCGTCATGCATATCGATGACGCGGCAGAGGCAATCGTAAAAGCAGTAAGCGAAGCGGAGCGGATTGCCGGCGTACGAATTGAGCAGGCGACGGTCAATATCAATGGTTCGCACGTCGTAGGTATGAGCTCGCGGGGCGTCATCGCCATCAGCGGAACGAACCGTGAAATTAGCGCCGATGACAGGGATAGGGTAGAAGAAGCGGCAGCCATCGTAAAGCTGCCGGCAAACCGCGAGATTATCCAAGTATTCGCCAAAGATTATCGTCTCGACGGCCAAGACAACATCAAGGATCCTGTCGGTATGCATGGTGTTCGACTCGAAGTGGATTGCCAGATTATCACTGCTGCGACGCCCAAGGTGCATAACCTGGAGCTGGTGCTCGACAAGGCCGAGATCCGGGCGCGGCACAAAACCATCTCGGCACTGGCTGCCGCCGAAGCGGTGCTTGACCGTAAGCAAAAGGAAGCCGGCGCGGCAGTCATTGACATCGGTGCAGGCACGACAAATCTCGCGATCATAGAAGACGGCGAGATACAGCACGTCGCCGTGATACCTGTGGGCGGGATGCATATCACGAACGACTTGGCGATTGGCTTGAAGACCGACCTGGATGTCGCCGAACAGGTAAAGCTAAAAAACGTCCGTTTGGGTGATGAGACGGATAAAACGTATCGTATCATCGTTGATGGCACGGGATATACGTTCGAACAGGCTGAAACGAATATGATCGTCGAATCGCGCGTCGAAGAACTGCTAGAGTACGTCGATAGGGAGCTGGCTCGGGTACACCGCTCACGCAAGCTGCCCGGCGGCGTCGTTATTGTTGGTGGAAGTGCTGCCTTGCCTGGTTTGGCAGAATTTGCCCGGGAAAAACTGCAGTTGCCCGCACGAATCGGTAAAATCCGCGGACTCGAAGGGCTTGTGGATACCGTCGATGATCCAGCATTCGCGACCGCGACAGGTCTGATGATGCTCGACATCCTGCTCAGTCCCTATCTTGCTGCTCAGCAGGGCGCACACGAAGGCGCTGAACTTATCACCGGTAGTCTTGGCTCTATCAAGAATTTTTTTAAGCGTTTCAAAGACGGTGACAATTAGTAAAGCACGAAGGGTACATTGCGTACTCAGGCGTTTTTTGTCGCGCCACGAAATGTATGCAGCTAAAAATAACGCGATTTTGATGAAGATATTTTTTTGTGCAGGGATTGCGAAGGGAAAAGCACTGTCGTATACTGAGGACATACTAACGGTTGGAAGGGAGTATACCTAGCATGGCGCAAGCAGTCGATCCGGCAATCGAAACCTTTGCTCGTATTAAAGTTGTTGGTGTTGGAGGGGCAGGTGGCGCCGCAATCAACCGGATGGTTGAGGCTGGTGTTGAAGGCGTGGAATTCGTTGCGATAAATACGGACGCCCAGGCACTCCAAAATTCAAAAGCCGTCACGAAAATCCACATCGGCCGCGACACCACTCGTGGGCTCGGAGCGGGAGCGGATCCTGAGGTGGGCGAGCGGGCAGCACAGGAATCAATGGATGAGATTCGTAATGCCATCCAAGGCGCTGATATGGTGTTCGTCACTATCGGGGCTGGTGGCGGAACAGGCAGCGGGGCCGGTCATGTCGTGGCACAACTTGCCAAGGACCAGGGAATTCTCGTTGTCGGGTTCGCGACCAAGCCGTTCGCATTCGAGGGTGAAAAACGCCGTCGCAATGCCGAAGTGGCTATCGAAAAACTTCGCAACGCAGTCGATACGCTTATTATCATTCCAAACGATCGCTTACTGCAAACGATTGATCGTCAGACCCCATTAGTCGAGGCATTTAAAGTTGCTGATGACGTGCTGCGGCAAGGGGTGCAGGGTATCTCTGATCTTATCACCGTGCATGGACTTATCAACCTCGACTTCGCCGATGTGAAGACCGTCATGAACAACGCCGGTTCCGCACTTATGGGTATCGGCCGTGCAAGCGGGGAAAACCGCGCTGTTCAGGCTGCTCAGCAAGCTATTGAATCACCGCTTCTTGAGGTATCTATCGACGGCGCAAGAGGTATTCTCTTTAATGTCATTGGTGGTAGCGATCTATCGATGCACGAAATCAATACTGCCGCCGAGGCGATTACTGCCGCTGCCGATCCTGATGCCAATATCATCTTTGGCGCAACGATTTCTCCCGAGATTGAGGGTGAGATTATCATAACGGTGGTAGCAACCGGCTTCGATGCCTCCTATTTCATGAACCGCTCGGTAGTTGGCACACGACCGAGCCTCTCTTCAGATACTGGGGCGGGAAGTGACGAAACTACAGCAGCCGTCACAAGCGATGAGGTGCCTGCCGCACAGCCAGCCGATACTGCTAAGGTCAGTGAGAGTGATATGGAATCGCTTGATATGGATATCAAGGACGATCACCAGGCTATCCAAGCCGATTTTACCAACGATACGCCGGTACCGAACATCTGGGCACAACATGACGAAACAAATGCCAAAGAGGGGGCTTCCGAGGCTGCCGACGAGCATAGTCCAGTTGTATCAGCCCATGATGAGGACGAGCTTGAAAAGCCTTCTTTCTTGCGCCGACTTACACATCGCCGTCAAAAAAACGACATCCTACAAGACGAAGACGATAAATAACAGAGACAATTAACTTTTCCTGTACTAAAAAATACACCACAAAATAGCTTTACTAACGCTATAGGTGGCGGTATGATAGATACACACAACGCTATATATAGCAGATAAAACCTTCGGGAACGTGCTAGTATAGGTCGTACTTTATAAAAACGAAAGGGGGACACATGAAATGTGGCCAGTGTGGGGCTGACGATACGAAAGTAATCGAAAGCCGCGATGTGGCCGACGGGCAGGCGGTGCGACGCCGCCGAGCTTGTATATCATGTGAATACCGATTCACGACCTACGAACGCGTTGAACGGCCGCAACTTATTGTCGTTAAGAACGACGGCACCAGACAGCTATTCAACCGCGACAAACTACTGGCAGGACTATACCGAGCGTGCGAAAAGACACCGGTCTCAAGCATGGATCTTGATCGTCTGGTCAGCGGGATCGAACAAGATCTTTGTGCCTGCGCCGAGAGTGAGGTAAGCTCGGGCAAGATCGGAGAAATGGTCATGGATCGGCTCGTAAAACTAAACGAAGTCGCTTATGTGCGATTCGCGAGTGTTTATCGTAGATTCACTGATGTAGCAAGCTTTGAACGGGAACTATCAAAGATACGTGACCAAAAAGTCGGGTCGGCATAGTAATACATGCTAAGCATTATTTAGCAGCATATAAAACATAAAAACACGGTTTTCTTAAGAGAGGGGAACCATGAGGGAGGATAGTGATATGGCACGGACAGTAAAGAATAGCGGGGCGGTAGAGCGAGTTTTTACGAAGCCAGGCGCAAAGGCATACGATGCGGTAAAATGGACGAAACGAGATTCAAGCCTCAAAAATCCAGGCACCGGTGAGGTTGTATTTGAGCAAAAGGATGTCGAGATCCCTGAAGATTGGTCGATGAACGCGCTCAACATTGTCGCGCAAAAGTATTTCACCGGCACGCCGGGTACGGAGGGGCGTGAAACATCACTCAGGCACCTTATTGACCGTGTCGTCGACACGATTGTGCGACAAGGCCAGCAAGAGGGCTATTTCGATGACGAAACTGATACGGAGACATTCCGCGAAGAGCTGAAATACGTGCTTGCAACGCAGCGTGCTGCATTTAACAGCCCTGTTTGGTTCAATATCGGTGTCCCTGAGAGGTCACAGCAGGCAAGTGCATGCTTTATCTTGGGCGTTGATGATGACATGCGCTCGATTTTACAATGGTATACCGACGAAGGAATGATTTTTAAAGGCGGCTCAGGAAGCGGTGTGAACGTCAGCTCTATCCGTTCAAGCGTAGAACCGCTTGGCAAAAGCGCAGGCACCGCCTCCGGCCCCTTAAGCTTCATGCGCGGTGCCGATGCAAGCGCCGGCGCCATCAAGAGCGGCGGCAAGACCCGTCGCGCTGCCAAAATGGTAATTCTCAATGTCGACCATCCTGACGTCGAGGAATTTATCTGGTGCAAATCTATCGAAGAAGATAAGGCTCGCGTGCTGCAGGCGGCCGGATTTGATATGAGCTTGGATGGCAAGGACATATTTAGCGTTCAGTATCAGAATGCCAACAACTCTGTCCGCGTCACTGATGAATTCATGAAAGCGGTGGAGGCTGATGCCGACTGGGAGCTCAAAGCAGTAACTACCGGTGAAGCGGTACGTGTCGTCAAGGCCCGTGATATATTCCATCAATTTGCGGAAGCGGCATGGCGCTGCGCCGATCCGGGTATGCAGTTTGATACTGTCATCAACAAATGGCATACGACGCCGAATGCCGGCCGTATCAACGGCTCCAATCCTTGTAGTGAGTACATGCACCTCGACAACTCCGCCTGTAATCTGGCGAGCATCAACCTGCTGAAATACCTCAATGATGATTTTACGTTTGATGTCGAACGGTTCAAGCACACGATCGAACTCATTTTCACTGCTCAGGAGATTTTGGTAGGCTACAGCGCTTACCCAACAGAGCGTATCGCCAAGAATGCTCGGGCGTACCGTGAGCTTGGTATCGGGTATGCGAACCTTGGGGCACTCTTGATGGCACAAGGCCTCCCATACGACAGTGATGAGGGTCGTGCCCAGGCGGCCGCGATTACTGCGATCATGACGGGACATGCGTATGCGACGAGCGCACGTATCGCCCAGAAGGTCGGTCCATTCGCCGGCTACCACAAGGACCGTGAAAACATGCTCCACGTCCTTAGGATGCACCGTGAGGCGGTCAAGCATATTGATGCCAGTCTCGTTTCCGAGACGCTCCTCAATGCGGCAGCAGCTGCCTGGGATGATGCTGTTGAGCTGAGTGAGCTCTACGGTGTACGTAATAGCCAAGCGAGTGTATTGGCACCCACCGGCACCATCGGGCTCATGATGGACTGCGACACCACAGGTATCGAGCCTGATTTGGGGCTTGTCAAAGTGAAGAAACTTGTGGGCGGCGGCACGATGAGCATCGTCAACCAGACCGTACCGCGGGCACTCAAGGCACTCGGGTATACAAAAGCCCAAATTGACGACATTGTTGCCTATATCGATACCGAAAAAACGATCGTTGGCGCACCGCACTTGCGCAAGGAACACGAGCCGGTATTTGCATGCTCAATGGGTGATAACGCGATTCACTATCTTGGACACGTCAAGATGATGGCAGCAGTCCAGCCGTTCCTCTCCGGTGCGATTAGTAAAACGGTCAATATGCCTGAAACGGCAACGGTAGAAGACGTCGAGCAGCTCCACATCGATGCCTGGAAGATGGGTCTCAAGGCCGTCGCGATCTACCGCGACAACTGTAAGGTCGCTCAACCGCTCAGCATGGCAAAGAAAGATGGTGAAGCCGAAAAGGAAAAGACATCTGAAGCGGCGGTAGCCACGGCCGCTATTCCTTCGGTATCCGATGACGGCAAAAAGATTGTACTGCGCGGTGCAGTCCGCCGCAAACTGCCACGCAAGCGCAAGAGCACGACCTACCACTTCGAGGTTGCAGATCTTGATGGATTCTTTACCGTGGGAGAATATGACGACGGTACACCGGGAGAGCTCTTCATCAACGTGAGCCGCCAGGGGTCAACCCTCGCCGGCCTCATGGATTCGTTCGCAATCAGCGTAAGCCACGGCTTGCAGTATGGAGTACCGCTCAAAAGCTACGTCAAAACACTTCGCGGTACTAGTTTCGCACCGTTTGGCATTACCGATGATCCGGACATCCGCACGGCAAGTTCGATTACCGATTACATCGTCCGTCGTTTAGCGCTGGATTACTTGAGCTTTGACGATCGGCTGGAGCTGGGTATCTCGACGCTTGACGACATGCCGGATGAGCAGATAAGCCTGCTTGATACCGAAGAGGCACCGACTGTTATGCCTACGCCGGAGCCTGAGGTACGCCAGGCGAAGGTAGAAGACATAGAGCCAGTCTCTCAGGCGATGGCGCCGGCAGTGGAGTCGAAAGACGAGAAGAAAGTCGTCAAAGACACGACCGCTCCCCTTTGCTATAACTGCGGCAATCAGACGCAGCGTTCCGGTAGCTGCTATGTCTGCAGCTCGTGTGGGTCGACCACAGGCTGTAGCTAAGCAGTGAGCGCGAAGTAAAAGAGACTCCGTTTCCCTCTATAGGAAAGCGGAGTCTCTTTACGTAAAGGATAACTGCTTGAAAACTTGCGAGTAGGTGTTGTTTTTGTGTACACTAAAGAACAGTGAAAATACTTGTGTTTTATCGTCCGAATTCTGAGCACGAAAGAAAGGTAGATGAGTATCTGCATGATTTGGTGCGGATGCACGATATACGCGAACAGGATATCAAGTTGATGGATGCGAATAGCCGTAGCGGAAGTACGGATGCAAGTCTGTATGACATTCTGTCATTCCCCGGGTTTGTTGTTACAGATGACTACGGCCGGTATGTAAAGGGCTGGAGCGGTGATTTGCCGCTTATGGACGAGCTAATGTCGTACGTCTTTAGTCTTAGCCAGTGACTTGCAGACCAGAGACTTGTGCGTTAGTATAAAGGAGTAAAGACGATCTCTGTACGGCTCTCCGTACAGGGGAGAGTGGCTATCATCCACGATGCGTCTCGGGAAGAAATCCTGGAAGCAGGAAACTAGACCCCGACGGGCAGCCCGTAATAGCGGTAATCAAGAGCTAAAAGAATCACTTCTTTTGGAAGTCAGATGGTACCGTCCTTTGAAGCCATGAGCGAAGAAGGATTCTGACAGCTAAAAGAAGTGATTTTTGTTTAAAAGGAGAAGGTACATGAAATACACCGCTGGAAAAAGACGCCGAGCTGTCGAGTACGAAAAAGATTGGGTGCAGCGCTGGAAAGAAGAGAGAACATTTGAGCGGTCTGTCGAAAATCGGTCAAAGGAAAGTGCGTATGTGTTTTATGATGGCCCGCCGTTCATCACCGGTGTACCGCACCATGGCACGCTTCTCAGCTCTATCGTGAAAGACGCAGTGCCGCGGTATCAGACGATGAAAGGCCATCGAGTCGAGCGCGTCTGGGGCTGGGATTGTCATGGGCTGCCGGCCGAAGTTTTTACCGAAAAGAAGCTGGGCATCCAGGACAAGCGCGATATCGGTACTAAAATCAGCCTCGAAGAGTACATCGTCACGTGCCGAGACAATATGGTGCAGACTGGTAACCTTTGGGAGGATACGATCGACCGAATCGGGCGGTGGGTTGATTTTCGTGGCGCCTACAAAACTATGGACAAAGAGTTCATGGAGTCAGTCTGGTGGGCATTCAGGAAGCTCTACGACGAAGGCAAGATATATGAAGGGGAGAAAGTCCTCATGTATTGTACGCGTGACGCGACGCCGATCAGTAAGGCTGAAGTCGCCATGGACAATAGCTACCAGCAGGATACTGACCCGAGCATTTATGCATTCTTCAAACTAGCGGACAGTGATGAGTACTTATTGGCATGGACGACAACACCTTGGACGCTTCCAGCAAACGTTGCGGTAGCGGTGAGGGCGGATTTGACATATAGCCTGGTTGAACATGAGGGGCGTAGATTTTACATCGCTGCCGAAGCAGTAGAGCGGGTGATGCGGGATGAAAAACATCAGAGATTGGATTATATTGTTGTCAAAAATATACAGGGGTCGGAATTGGTCGGTAGACGATACGAGCCCTTGTTTGCGGACCGAGGTGAAGCCTCGCACATGGTGCTTGACGCGCCTTTCGTAACGGCTGATGATGGCACCGGAATCGTCCATGAGGCACCTGCATATGGTGAGGAGGACTATCAGCTTTGTAAGGAGCACAACATCCCTATAGTCGCTATCGTTGATGAAAATGGTAATTATACCGAGGGAGAGTGGCAGCACCAAAATATTTGGGAGGTCAACAAAGAAATCGCCAAAACACTCCTCGCCGAAGGAAAAGCACTCAAAATCGAGTATATCCTTCACGAATACCCGCACTGCCACCGATGCGGAACAAAGCTCATGTACAAGGCGCACCCCAGCTGGTTCATGGGTGTTGCCGGCCAACGGGGGCAGATGCTTGAACAGAACGAAAATATTACTTGGTTCCCTGAGCACATCAAACACGGCCGCTTTGCAAAAACCGTCGAGCAGGCACCGGATTGGAACCTCAGTCGTGATCGTTTCTGGGCGACCGCAATGCCCGTCTGGAAGGGAATCGATACGGAGGGTAACGAGAGAATCAAAGTAGTCGGTAGCTACACCGAGCTAAAGGAACTCAGCGGTGTCGAGCTGGAAGACTACCATCGGCCATGGATCGATGAGGTTGAGTTTGATTTCGAGGGGGTGCATTACAAGCGCATCGACAAAGTACTGGATTGCTGGTTTGAGAGCGGCAGCATGCCCTTCGCGCAGTTCCATTACCCCTTTGAGAACAAAGAGAAGTTCGAAAGCAGTTTTCCCGGTGACTTCATCGCCGAGTATGTCGGCCAGGTGCGGGCCTGGTTTTACTATCTACATACAGTATCGGTAGGACTTTTCGGGCATAATTCGTTCAAAAACTGCATCGTGACAGGGACAGTGTCCGGTAATGACGGACGCAAGATGAGCAAGAGTTATGGCAACTACACTGATCCTAACGAGCTCATGGACACCTACAGTGCCGAT
>DAIPYY010000020.1:0-12280 GCA_036782475.1 Candidatus Saccharimonadota bacterium | reverse complement strand
GATTATTCGAAATTTCAATCCTTGGCATGCCGTATAGTACAGCACAGTGGATTTGAATATTGCAAATACGTCGCAATATGTGATACAATTGCAATATGATCGCAAAAAATGATGTCTTTGCAACGATTCTCCGTGAAAATGGCCACAGCCTCACAAAAACCAGACAGAACGTGTTCCGGGCTCTCGATATCGACGAACCGCTGACGATGCACGAACTCGTCGAACGGTGTCGAGAGATAGACCGCGCAAGCGTCTACCGCTCTATCGCCCTGTTCGAGCAAATCGGCATCGTGCGACGACTTTATACCGGCTGGAAATACAAAATCGAGCTCAGTGACCGCTTCGGACTTCACCACCATCACGCCACATGCAGTAACTGCGGAAAAATCATTGCACTAGAGGAAGATACCGCTCTTGAATCGGCTATACGGCGTCTAGCGGAACGGCATGCATTTACCGTTACAGGGCACGAAATCGAACTCACAGGGCTGTGCCGGCAATGTTCAAAAAATACCAACTGAGCGTATACGAACAATGATTTTTATGCAGTAAGCTACATTACATACAAAGCCCTAGGCATACGCTACAGTACTACTCGGAAATACTGTTACATACGAGAACAATTTCCACCAAAAGACCCGCGCCATGATTCGGGTCTTTTTAAATGGTATAGTGGAAGCATATGCTTGATCGCCTATGGCACCAGCTGCTCCGCCGTCCTTACCGTCTGCATGTCACGAAGTATGGCGACCCTGCCCTGCCGACCCTTGTTCTGCTGCATGGCATCGGCGCTGATGGTAATAACTGGCGATACTTCCTCCCCTTGCTTTCAACGTCATATCACTGCATCACCATTGACTTGCTCGGCCACGGCAAATCTCCCAAACCACAGTGGTGCGAATATTATCCCGAGGATCATCTCGCGTCGCTCCGCCACACTATACGGCGCCTCAGGCTACGGAAATATACGCTGATAGGACATTCACTTGGTAGCCTCTTGAGTACGAAGTACGCCTCTTCGTTCCCGGGAAATATCGACCGGCTTATCCTGCTCAGCCCGCCGGTATATCCTGAGATAACTCACATACGGAGTCATATTGCCAGGCGTCGGACGAGCGTCCTGCTGGCTCTGTACCGCTCCACAAGGCGCAGCTTTATGACTCCCGAGCTCATCAGCCGGCTTGCCTTCATCCTGCCGGCGGCGAAGAGCATAAAAGCAGATTCCGAAAGTTGGTTGCCTGCGCTTAAGACCTTGGAGCACTGCATCGAACAGCAGACTATCCTGGAAGATATCAAAACTGTGAGCATGCCCGTCGACATCTGGTATGGTGCGCTCGACGAAGTAGTTATCGGCACCAGCGTCCAACTCCTGCATGCCCGCCAGCCGCATGCGCGGATCCATACGTACGGCGGACGGCATCTGCTCACGGAACAGTACGCGACGGCGTTTACTTCCTGGCTGCTCAAGCAAAAGCCTGCCCTCATACCATAGGCGAAGCATAAGTGTCTTGGTATACTAGAAGGGCATGGATTATTACGCCAAAACGAGCGAAGAAACACTCACCCTGTTTGACGTAACCGACAAGGGTCTTTCGGCCACAGAAGTCGCCGAACGCTTGCGCGAGTACGGGCCGAACCAGCTAAATGTACGCGGCGAACCATGGTGGCACATCGCCCTCTACCCGTTCCGTAACGTCCTGATGTTTGTATTGTTCGTTGCTGCCGCTATCAGCCTATGGCACCACGAACAGGTCGACGCCGTTATCATCGGCGTCATCATGCTGGCAAATGCCGTTATCTACTACGTGCAGCGTTTTTCGACAGACAGGATATTGCGTTCGCTCAAACAACGCGATCCTGAAAAGGTCGAAGTGATCCGCGACGGCACCGCCCAGCATATCGACGCGGCGGAGCTCGTACCCGGCGACATCATCGTACTTGATGAAGGCGAACGAGTGCCTGCCGATGCCAGGCTTATCACCGCCCACTCACTCCGTGTGGACGAGTCGCAGTTGACCGGCGAATCGTTGCCGATAGAAAAGCAGGTCGCTGCGATCAAAGGCAAAAAAGAAGTCTATGAACAGTCACCCATGGTGTTCCAAGGGTCGTTCGTCGTAGGAGGTCATGCCACGGCTGTCGTCGTCGCGACGAGCAACAGCACTGAATTCGGCAAGCTTGCCGTGCTCGCGACCGCCCCCGCCGAAGAAAGTCCGGTGCAGAAAAAAATCGACACGCTTGTCAGCACCATCATTCGCATCATTGGCGCTATCGCGGCCGTCGCGTTCGCGCTTGCGCTCTGGCGCGGCATGGCGCCCGCCGAAAGTATTCGCTATGTGCTCGCCCTCTCCGTCAGCGCCGTGCCCGAAAGCTTACCCGTCGCCATTTCGGTCGTCATCGTGCTCGGCATGCGCCGCATGGCAGCTAAAAAAGCATTGGTTCGCACCATGCGCTCGATCGAAACCGTCGGCATTCTCACCACCATCGCTACCGACAAAACCGGGACGCTTACCAAAAACAAGCTGACCGTTCAGGATATCTGGTCGCCAGCCGGTGCCACTGGCAACTTGCAGGAGACTGTAGCACGTGCGCTCATCATGTCCGACACCAAAGTCCACGACCCCCTCGACATCGCCCTTCATGAATATTCGAAAACAACCGGCGGTATCACCTCGTCCGATACAATTGCCTACCCCTTCGACCAATCAGTCGCCATGAGCGGGAATTATATTGCCGGCACGCTGTGGCTCAAAGGTGCGCCCGAGCGAGTACTGGCCCTGTGCGGTGCGAACCACACCACGCGTCTAGCTGCTGAACACCAGTTGCATCATTTTGCCGGCAGCGGATTCCGCGTTATCGCCTTCGCTCATATCGAGCTGCCTGATGCTCCGAAAAACCTGGCTGAACTCGAGAAAAAATCCGGTAAATTGACGTTCGACGGATTCGTGGCCGTAGCCGACGTACTGCGCCCCGAGGCCAAACGGGCGATCCGCGCCGCTACACGCGCCGGCATACATGTTTGCATGGTAACGGGCGACCATTTCGAGACGGCGTTTCATATAGGTCAGCAGCTCGGCATGGTAGACCACCGGAATCAAGTCTTCGATTGCCGGCAGCTGCAAGGTATGAGTGACGAAGAACTCGAACGCATCATCGGCTCCGTACGCATTTTCTCACGCGTCATCCCGGAACATAAGCATCGTATCCTCACCATCCTGAAAAAGCACCATATCACCGCCATGACCGGCGACGGCGTCAATGATGTACCAGCGCTGACAAACGCCCACGTCGGACTTGCCATGGGCAGCGGCGCGAGCATTGCCAAAGATGCCGGTGACATCATACTGCTCGATGACAACTTCCGTTCCATCATCGATGCAGTACATGAAGGGCGCACCATTTACGCCAATATCAAGCGTATGGTAGCGTACCTGCTTTCCACGAATGCCGGTGAGGTACTCGTGGCGCTGACTGCGCTCATTACCGGCATACCCGTGCCACTGGCTGCTGTACAGATCCTGTGGGTTAACCTCGTCACCGACACCGCCATGGTCATCCCTCTCGGACTTGAGCCGGGCGAGCGGCATAATATGAACCGGCCCCCGGCAAAACCGGACGCCCCGCTGTTCAGCCGCTTCATGATCTCACGCATCGCGCTCGTCGCCGTCACCATGGCCGTACTCACTCTCACGCTCTACCGCTCGGAGCTAGCGGAGAGTGGTGCCGCCTATGCCCGGGCAATCGCATTCCATGCACTCATCGTCATGCAGTGGGCAAATGCCTTCAACTACCGTTCCGATTACGAATCGATCGTCCGACGCATCCGCCGCTTCTCCGGAGCGTTTTTCTTGGGTCTTGCCGTCGCCATCATCATGCAGGTGCTCGCGCTGTTCGGGCCGCTTGGCGAATTCCTGCATGTCGTACCGCTTAAAACCGCCGACATCGTCAGTACGACACTCGTCGCCTTCTTTATCCCAATCGTCGTCGTCGAAGTCCACAAATGGATCGGCCGTCGTTTTTATGGCAAAGGCCACCGCGCCAAACCCACAAAATAAAAATCATCAAAGTTAACTGTAGTAGCGGGTGAGCCAGGAGGAGCGGAAGGTGTCAAAAGAGCCGTCTTCTATGCTCCCTCGGATATCATCGACGAGCCCGACGATGAAATGCTCGTTGTGTACCGACATCAGCGTGTTGAAGAGTAGTTCGTGACTGCGACTCAAGTGCTGTATGTAGGCACGACTGTAGTATTGGCAAGTATAGCACTCACACCCCTCGACCAGCGGCCCGAAATCACGCTGGTAGCGACTTGCGCGAATGTTCTTACGCCCCTCAGGGGTATAAAACGCACCGTTCCGCGCCACCCGTGTCGGCGACACGCAGTCGAAGGTGTCGATTCCCTGTTCGATCGCCGCGAAGATATCGTCCGGCTCGGATATACCGAGCATATGCCGCGGCTTGTTTTCCGGCAAGATGGTGTTTACCCACCGTACGATGTCGCTGAGGCGACTTTTTTCTATCGCGCCGCCAATGCCGAAGCCGTCGAAGTCCCTTTCCGCCAGGAACCGCGCTTGGCGCTCTCGCAGATCCTGGTATTGCGCTCCCTGCACCACCCCGAAGAGCGCCTGGTATGGCCGGTCCGGGTGAGTGGATCGTAGTCGTTTGACTTCGGCCAGGCTCCGCTCCGCCCACAGCTCCGTCCGATTGGTAAGTGATTCTACTTGGTAATCATATCCGTCGAGCAGCGATGTCAGCTCATCGAACGCGAACGTGATATCCGCGCCTATGGCATGCTGCACCTGCATGGAATGTTCAGGAGTAAACCGATGCTTAGAGCCGTCGCGGTACGATATGAAATTTACGCCGTCATCATCGATAAACGCCTGCCGGGCTTTCCTCGGCGCGATGACGTCGTCCGCCGAGACTCCTTCGACTTCCATACTGAGCGTCTTTTTGAAACCGCTCCCCAGGCTCAGTACTTGGAACCCGCCGCTATCGGTAAATGTCGGCCCCTCCCAGTGCATGAATCTTCCCAGCCCGCCGGCGGCTTCGATAAGTTCGTGGCCGGGCTGTAAATACAGATGATAAGCATTCGCGAGCACCGCCTGCGCACCGACGCCACTTACCTGTTCAGGCACCATCGCTTTCACGGTCGCTTTTGTGCCGACCACGATAAATGCCGGCGTCTTGATATCGCCGTGCGGCGTATGAATCACGCCACTGCGAGCTAGCCGCCCCGGCAAACGGTGCGAAATATAAAACCCGAACTCAGATGAGGCGGTCATGTCGCCCCTTATTGTATAAGGCGGGCAGGCTGGATGCAAACCGCATTCCCCGCCTGTCCGCCCTTTCATCTTTTATCTACATTACTTCGTTCCGTCGTCTTCGTCGGGCATCACCACATCACTAAGCGGCTCGATACCCTCTTCATCCCCGGTTTGATCACGCAGATCACGGAGCAACTCAGTCTCTTCCTCGGGAGAGAGCTCACCCGGTACATAGCCGTTCGACAACAACAAATCACGATCGTCATTGGAAAGTGGATTGAATGTAAACCTATCTGCTGACGCCATAGTGCTGCCCCTCCTTTTTTTAGATACTACCGTTTTGTAACCGCGCGGTACAGGAGCAGCAAGAGTACCGCTCCGCCGATAGCAACAAGCAGACTATAGAGGTTGAACGTCCCCAAGCTTGCATCGCTCAGCCCGAACATCGTCATCAGCCATCCACCGAGGAATGCGCCCAATATGCCGACTACTATGTTACCGACTGCGCCCTGGCGCTCATCGGTACCGACGATCATCGATGCGATCCAGCCGGCGAGTGCCCCAAGTACTATCCATAGAATTACGCCCATTATGCCCCCCTATTTCTTTCCGCCTTTGCGGCCAGCAGCCCTGGCGCGCTCAGGATCATTTTTGAAATTACTCGGGCTCACACTTCCCCCAATCCGTCCTGCGGCAGCCGCACGCTTCGGATCATTCTTGAAGTTTCCCGAGCTTACCTGTCCGCCTTTGCGGCCAGCTTTCGCATGTGCTTCTGGGTCGCCGTGCCAGCCCTTGCCGACACCTCCACTCTTTGTCATGATTGCCTCCTTTCCCTATCACTGGCAATTGTACTACTGTACCCCTTGCCGAGCGTAGCAACTATGAGAATTCTTACTTTTTTTGCTTCGTTTTTGCCCGCTCCGCTGGTAAAAAACGCTCTGAAACGATTCTTTTTTCTGTATGAGGGTACGCCACCTTCCCCAGCACCGTCCGCCGCGGCACGTAGCCGAAGTGCCGGCTATCGGTGCTAAACCGAGGGTTGTCACCGAGTACATAGAGAAATTCGCCTTCTATACCATGTATCCGCTTGATTTTCTCATGTCCCTCATAGAGGAATACGATAATATCACCGACGTGCAAGGGTGCCCGGGGGCGCAGTATGATCAACTGATCATTCTCAAGCGTCGGATACATGCTGTCGCCCACCACCCGCCGTAATAACACTGGGAGGTTCGGTTTGGTGACGTTATTTTTAACTTCAGCTTTGCGCTTCATACCTCTATCTCGTATGCGTAATGATAGCGTATGCCAAAAAATTGTCAATTGTTGCATAATATTGACATATGAGGTATAATATATTTATGAATACATTAGAACTTTACTCCGATAGCGCCGATCACGACATGAATCGAAGCGTGCCCGTCACCGATGCCCTTCTCTCGGCCCTGCCGAATGTAACAGAACCATTCGCCGACTTCGATGCGGCGTACGAGGAAAATCCTCACGCGGTGTTTTCCCAGTTACATCAATCCCTCTACCGTATACCGACTCGCGAAGGTGGCCCAGCCATCCCTATGGCGCTCCTGTTCGACGAGGAAAGCGACCCCTCGAAGTTACATTTGGTATTCACGCCCTTCTCGGATATCGCACCCCAGAGTTATCCCAAGGATACGGTGAATTATCTAGCCATAGAAAAGCCCTCTATCGGCGACAAAGAATATGCCGCTCCCAATAGCTGGGGTGCCATCTTGCGCGCCGAAACGGCACGTCGGGTCAAAGCGTATTACGGCAGCAACGTGCCGCACGCTGTGCTCTTCAGCCCCATTCCGCAGAAAGCCTACACGGCAGCGGAGCGCACACAGATCAAGAAAGAAGGGGATTTCAGCCCAGCTGCACGGCTTGCGAAACAGATGATAAAAGCGTCGGCGAAAATCCTGCATGGCAGTCAGACAGCGGACTTTTCGCGCCTCACCGCTGAAGGTGCCTCGCTCGGCGCGTCGAATGTTATCGCCGCGTCGAATGTACTGCTCCGCGAAGGGCTGCCAGTGGAGGCCGTCACAGCGCAAGAGCTCGTCATGACCGACGGACTCTGGGGACTCAAGAAAGGCCTTGCCACAAGATACACCGTACGCTCAATCCTGGGCGAACCGACCGAAGAAGGCACACCATACACTGACTTTATTTCCGAGCCGAAGATCCGCCGTGATCTCGACGCACATGGATCGGAGCCGATAGGCAACATCGCCCGCATGCTGCGAGGCATGCAGTTCCCCTCCGCGCCCGGCCTGCACGGTATGTCGCGCCCGGAACGCATGCAGGACGAAGTCGTCGAACTGTCGGAGAAACTGGGAGAAAAACTGCTCGTCGCGCTCGCCATGAACAGCGCCGTCAGCGAAGTGACACGGAATTTCATGGATGCGAAGGGCTTGTCCTACCTACACTTACGCGGCGTAGAGGGCCAGAAGCTCGGCCACATCGTCAACGAAGCATTGTCACTCAGCACTATCGTGCGGGCACTTAACCGGTAGTGAGCAGTTTGTTGGTATCTGGTCGCAGGACTAGAGATTATTGCTTGTCGCGCCATTTGGCGATTTCGCCGTGATGGCCGCTCAGCAGAATATCGGGGACTTTCATGCCACGAAATTCCTCAGGGCGGGTGTACTGCGGATACTCCACGCTCACGTCGTCGTCTTGAAATGATTCGATATCAGCGCTCGTTTCACCCCCAAGTACGCCAGGCAGTAGGCGAACGATGCTGTCGATAACGATCATGGCGGGCAATTCCCCGCCGGTCAGGACATAGTTGCCCACACAGAACTGCTCGTCCACCCATTTCGTCGCACGCTCGTCGTAGCCTTCGTAGCGCGGACAAACGATTATCATACCCCTGTTGTCAGCCGCGAACCGTTTGGCGTCGGACTGCTTATATGTCTTTCCTCTGGGAGTCGGCAATACCACGACGGCGCTCGGATCGACTTCTTTCGCATGCTCAATCGCAGCCACGAGCGGCTCCGGCTTGAGCAGCATTCCGTCACCTCCGCCATATGGGGTGTCATCGACTTGTTTGCGCGGTCCGAGCCCATATTCCCGCAAGTTGATGAATTCGTACTGCACGATGCCGCGGTCAGCCGCCTTCCAGAGCATACTGTTTCCCAGCACCCCGGTGAACATCTCGGGGAATAGCGTTATTACTTGAATCCTCATCTCTCGTCATTGTACAACAAAACAACCCCTTTTGACAGGGGTTGTTTATGTTTTCATCATAGCTGGTAATCTCTAAATGGCTGCCCATCAACGATAATATGTCTCAACCCCTCTCTAACGTGATTATAAAGCCCAGCTTGGAGAACATTAATCTCCATGCTTTTTCTCGCAGAATATATACCAGCAAGACCACTTTTACTGGCCTTTTCATTAGGAGAGTTGCGGTAATCAGGCCTGGCGTCGACAAGAGTTCTCACTGGAGATATCAAAGTTCTACCATCTTCGATCAAAGTACAATCAGCCTCTTGTCTGAATACCTCATAAGAGCAAGAGGAATATTCACCCGAAGAAATACTATCCGATCGACTGAATACTATTCCCGATATTTTCCACCCTAATACCGTCTTAAAAAAACTCAATGGTGCCGGTGCGGTCGCTCGTATATTTTGTGTTCGTAAAAATGAGGCAACGATGGCACCTTCATCAAAAAGTAATTTCTTACGATCTTCAAGTTGTCTTATTCGCTCTTCCTCTCGTTCAATTTGGGCTGCTGCAGCTCTTTCAGCCATCGTATTTTGTACCGCTAAAGCATCGTTTGCGGCTTTCGCTTCTTGTGCTTTTTTGTCGAGAAACGCCTCCCGCCTTGCAGGTGCTTCCTGAATCGCTGTTATAATGCTTTCAAATTCTCTTATCATAGTATCTTTATAGCATGAAGTACAGATATGTACAACAAAACAACCCCTTTTGACAGGGGTTATTTTGCCACATAAAGCTTTCAAATCGTTTGTTTTGATTTGCTCGCAGAGAGCTTTGATGAGTGTTTGTTTTATCAGTGTTCGTCTTTTTATAGGAAAGACTATCTGTTACCTTAGCATAACCCACAGATAAGCACAAGTGTTTTTCTGAAGCAATAAAAAAGAGAGGCTTCGTAATCGCCCCTCTTTTTAGAAGTAATTCTTTTTTAGATATCGAGGTCATCCAGATCGGCGAGCTCAGCACGCGTGCGGGCGACCGCATCGTTCTGACGGGCTTTTTCCGGGTCTTCTACTTCTTCGTCGGCATCATCAGCCGTGACAGGCGTGGATGCGATAGTATCGTCACTGGTCGCGCTGTGGTCGTCGGCTGCCGGAGCCGCTGCTTCGCGTTCAGGACGCGGAAGCGGATTGCCGTTTTCGTCCAAACGGTCGACATCGACGATCTTGAGGTTGTAACGGGCCTCGTTCTTGGTGCCGAGCGCACGCAGGAGCGTACGGATGCTCTGGGCGGTCGCGCCGCGCTTACCGATGACACGGCCGAGGTCTTCGGCGTCGACGGTGAGTTCGAGCAGGACGCCCTTCTCATCGACGGTTCGTTTGATGCTGACGGCATCTGGTTTGCTGACTAATGACTTGACGACATATTCAACAAACTGCTGGTCAATACTGACTGTCATTATTGTCTCCTCTTAAAAATTGTTTGCCTATGTATTATACCAAAATGTAAAACCTCCCGCTGCAAAGAACGGGAGATTTTATGGGTTTTATTGAAAAACCAGATTATTCTGCGGGTTTTTCGGCTGGCTCTTCCGCGGGGGCTTCTGTCGGCCCGGCAGGAGCTTCCTCTGCCGGAGTCTCAGCAGCTTCTTCAGCTATCGGCTCCTCGGCTTTTGGCTCTTCTTTTGGCTGGTTGCGGCGAAGCTTCTCCGGGTTACGGATCTTGCCTTCCTGCTTGTCGGGCTTGCTTACCCATTTCGGCAGCTTGACACCTTCTTTTTCGAGAATCAGAACGACACGGTCGCTCGGCTGCGCACCGTGGTCAAGATAATGCTGCGCACGCTCTTTGTCGAGGTTAACAGTTTTGGTATGAGGGTCGTAGGTACCGACCTGAGCGACGATCTTGCCACTCGTAGGGGTCCGGCGTGAGTCTTGGACGACGACGCGGAATTGAGCGTGGCCCTTGCGGCCGGTGCGCTGGAGACGAATTACTAGCATTCGCTTATTTTCCTTCCCGTAAAAGTTTATATCCGTTTGATACTACCAAAAATCACCCCTGTTGTCAAATACCCCTTGCACCGTTCGGTATGGCGTGATCGAAGGCGTGTTAGCTTTTTTGTATCTTTTTGAGGGCGGACTGGGCGGCAGCGACCTGGGCGGTCTGTTTGCTGGGACCGGTTCCTATACCGAGCTTCTTTTCGTCGCTATACACGGCGACGGTGAAAATCTTCTCATGGTCGGGGCCTTCTTCGCTCACGACGCGGTACTGCGGTGTCGATCCGCCCTGACCCTGTATGACTTCCTGTAGGTGCGATTTCGGGTCCATCCACGAGCCGCTTTCCAGGATCGCCTCAAAGGTGCTGAGGATATTTTCCGTGATGAAAACACGGCAGGCTTCGTAGCCTCGCTCAAGGTACAGCGCGCCGATGATCGCCTCGAAGGCATTCGCCAATATCTGCATGCGGGCACGACCGCTGCTGCGTTTTTCCCCGCGGCTGAGACGCAGGAGCGGTTCAACGCCGAGGCGCGAGGCCGCGGCACTGATGCTTTCGGTGCGCACCAGGCTGCTCCGCCAGTTGGTAAGGACGCCTTCCGGCTCGACATAATTGCGGTACAAAAAGTCCGTCACGACCAGCTCAAGCACGGCATCTCCGAGGAACTCAAGACGCTCGTTGTGTTCGTTCGCCGATTTTTTATGCTCGTTGATATAGGAGCGGTGCGTCAACGCGGTGATGAGCAGCTCAAGCTGCTCGAATTTGCCACCGAGATGGGTGACCGCGAAATCTTGGTATGGTGTTGTGTCCATAATGTTGGGAGTTGGTAGATAGGAGATGGCAGATGGGCGTTTCCCATATGCTATCTGCTACATGCCAAATTCCTATTTAGCCTTTCCTTCTCTTACTTTTTTCATGCCCACCAGCATCAGTTTGCCGATGTCTTCGTATGCAATGGCATCGACGGCGGCAGTGGCCGGCAGCCACTGAATATCGCTCAGCCAATCTTCCGGATGCAGCTGATCGGTGTTGCCTTTGCCCTCCACCAGATAGATATGCATGGTCATCAGTACGAGTGTCCTGTTCCGGCGATAGCGGAACGTCACTTTTCCGAGCCAATTCTGCACGTTCATCTCCTGCAGGCCGGTTTCTTCGCGGATCTCGCGTTCTGCCGTCTGGTCGGGTTCTTCACCCTCTTCGACGTGCCCCTTTGGGATAGTCCAACGGTTTTTCGCGTCTTTGATGAGGAGGATCTCGAGCGCATCGGTCGTCGCATTCCGGCGATAGACCACCCCGCCCGACGTCGTCTCCTGGACGATTTCCTGGATAGCCGGCCGACGCGTCACGAACCGGCGGAACCCTTCTATAGGCTTCTTGAAGCCTTCCTTGACTCCCTCGACCGGTTTCTTGATGAACCCTTCTTTTGCGCCTTCGACCGGGTTCTGCTTCGAATGTTTGCGTTTGCGCGAACTCATGACGCGGCCTTCTTCTCTGTCGGTTCGGGTGCTTCCGCCACATCCCCGGTGATATTTTTCAGCGCCGTACCGAGCACACCATTGACGAATTTGCTGGAATTTTCGGCGCCGAATGCCTTGGCCAGTTCGACAGCTTCGTTGATGACGACTTTCGGCGGCACGTCTTTTCCATGGCGCAGCTCATACAGTCCCATGCGCAGCACTACCCGGTCCATTCGGGCAATCTGATCAAGCGGCCATTCAGGAGCAAGCGGTCCAAGCTCGATGTCAAGCTCCGTCGTCTTTTCGACGACTCCCTTGACGAGCTCACGGACGAATTCGACGTCTTCGAGCGTCGATGCATACCTGGCAATATTACGGTCGAGGATATCGTC
>DAIPYY010000019.1:0-13610 GCA_036782475.1 Candidatus Saccharimonadota bacterium | reverse complement strand
CACACTAGAAAGCTCGATTCCGCCGGCAAGCTTGCTGTTTGCGCGCCGGACCCCCTTGGCCATGAGGCTCAGTTTTCCATGGTCGGGGGTCAATACCGTCACGATACGGTCGGCCTCGCCATAATCCACACGGGTCAGCACGATACCGCGGGTACGAATCTGGTTCACGCTTCTTTCTCCTTGGGTGCACTTCTTGCCACTTCCCGACAGAGTTTTTCAAGCGAAGTCCGTGACTTGCTGAGTACCGCTACTACACTAAGCTGCGTCTGCAACACCGTGAAAGGAGCGATTGTGTCCGGCGGCAACACCGTCAGCACAATCACGGGTACATGTTGCCATTCCGTATAGCTCTTGAGTTCATATAAAAATTCGATGCCGTTATGCCTGGGTAGCTGTGGTTCGAGTACTATGACATCCGGTGCCTTCTCATCGGCGAGATAGACTGCCTGCTGCGCGCTCTGAGCATGGGCAATACTGTGCCCGGCATTTTCCAGGGCTGTCTGATAGGTGGCAGCGAGCAGTCGGTCGGGTTCGATAAGTAAGATGTGCATACTTTATACCAGCTGCAGTTGCTTACACATCGGTAACGTCACCGCCAGTCCGGTCAGGTGACGATACCGGGCAACATGCAATTTTGTACTCAGAGATTGCAGCAGCGTATCGGCTACGAAAACACCTGTCGCCGGACCGCTGACCAGACGGGACAACGGCTGCGAGGTTGCGGCATAGAGTTTTTTTGCGCGTCGAAACGCATCGACGCTAAGTTCGCTTGCCGGCGTATATATGCCCGCGATAATACCGTAGCGGCTGCGATGTGCCGCGAACTGCACCGGCATCGGTGTGTCGTTCTCGGCGGCTGCGAGTACGAAAATCTGCCCCAGGCTGAAAAGCGCGGCACGCAGTATCTGCGCGTCGCCCACTACGGGCTGCATACGCGTCAGGTCATCAAGTCGCAATTCCACCCCGTAGTGTTTTGCGAGGGGCATGAGCTCCTGCACCGCCTCATAAAAAAGCGATGAGATAGCCACCGGCTCGACTTTCGGCAGTATCATCTGCTGGCGCAGACGGGCACTGAGGGCATAAGCTTCGGTAAGCTGCGTCGCCGCCTCGGCTATATCATGTACGCGCCGCAATGTTTCCTGCTGGGCTGCAGTATCAAAGGCAGACCCAGGCTGCTCGACACTTCGCGCGATCAATAAAAACGTATGGCTAAGCTGCTCGCTTAGACTCAAAAAAAGCTTTTCAGCTGTATAATTTGCTCCTGCCGACGTGTGTTGTCCTGCCATATACCCTTCATACACGAGCCGTATCCGTTGCGCCACCCGACCCTCTCGTCTATGCAGCTAGTATAGCAGCAGCGCCCATCGCCTGTCGACTAGATCGTATATATGCACTAAGGAGTGAAACGGGCGTTTGGCAGAATAAATTCTTCGAACTGCGAGGCATAGGTCGATGATTCTGTCCATATTTTGAGCGTCTTATCACGCAGTGGCAGCAGGATGAGGCTGCCTTTCTTCTTTTCTGTCAGCTGACCGTCGATACGGACTCCAGTCACGCTCGGATTTTTCGGCAATACATATGGCTTGACGGTGACACTTCCTTTTTGTTGGTCATCGGCATACTGCTTGAGCGTTGTCGCATAACTCTGGGAGCTTACCTGCATGCGCAGCGCATATGACGCGGTATCATTCGTCACCCCAGGCACAACATCGGGGTTCGCATACAAGTCGACGGGAAGATTCGACGTGCTATTCGCGAGGTATACACTCCAGTTTTTCGGGTAGGAGAGGTTGATGCTTCCATATGCTTCGGGTCCGACGAATGTTTTGAGCGGCTTCTGCGATTCCACGGCGTATGCTTTGGCATCTTCGGTTTGTACTTTCTTCGTGTTTGCAGCGACCGCTGCCGCGATTTTCTGGTCGACATTGTTTTTATAATCCGCCCTGCCGGCGAATGCCCAGGCCGCGAACGCGCCCGCCCCGATAAACCCTACCGCGAGAACTGCTATCGTGACAACGGTTGTCACGCTGCCACGCTGCGCCGTAAATGACTGTTTCATATTGCTTATGGTACCCTACTGGCAGTCTTGTGCGCAAGTCCCTTGCCATAGTCGTACAGATACACCCCATGGCCTTTGGCACTATGCCGGCGTCCCGGCACCTGAAACGCCACACTGACAAGCTTTCCGCCGTAGTGCTGCATGCGCTGGTCGAGCTTTACCATGAAGCGATCTATAAGGAATGTGTAGACACCGTCGCTCATCGGCCATTCTTTGAGCCAATAATTTCCCCATACCACCCGAACTTGCCCCCGATACCGCCGCGTCCTAAGCCATGCGATACTCGCGAGTATGGGGTTAAGTTCTATCCCGACGGCGTTATAGCCGCGGCGGGCGGCCACGAGCAGTACTTTGCCGTCACCGCAGCCGAGCTCGAGCAGCGTCTGTCCCGGCTTCAGGTTAAGAAGGTCAAGTGCAGTGGTAATCTGCGGCGAAAGTGTCGGCAGGTATGGTGCTCCAAAAAACACCACCACCCCGAAAAACAACCCGACCGCAACGCCGATCCAAAGCACCCACGGCATAGCCCTTACACGGATTCCGTTTCTATGGCGCGGATGGTTACTTCGGCTTTTTCCAGATACGCATTCAGCTCGGCAACAAGTTTTTTGCCCTCTTCGTGCAGTCGTATCGCTTCATCGATCGCCGTATCACTTTGCTGCAATTTGGCGATGATATCCTCCAGCGCAGCTACTTTGGCCGCATAATCAAATTGTTCATTTTTTGCCATCGGTTTCCTCCTTCTCTTTCAAATGTACGCCGGTAGTTTCCACCGTGATATACCCATCTTGCAGTTCTATTTCAAGTATAGCAGGCGGCATGATGGTTGCCGTCCGCCTCACGATCGACCCGTCAACTGCCCGCACGAGTGCATAGCCCTGCTCAAGCGGGCGACGCGGATCAAGCGCACCGAGAAGTGTTTCTTTTGCGTCCAATGCCTGCCAGGTCGCAGACGCGGTGCGGCGCAAAGAATCGCGTAGCTGCTGTATATAGTGTGTTACTTGCTGCTTTTTGTCGCTCACTACCGATAAAAGCGTCGCGTTGAGGCTGCGCTCCAGATGAATGAGACGCTGCTTTTCGCCGCGTCGGTCGGGAAACAGCAGTTCCGCCGCATTGCTTGGCGTGCTTGCGCGGACGTCCGCCGCTGCTTCTGCCAGACTGATATCCTTTTCATGCCCGATAGCCACCAATGTCGGGACGCGGCTGCCTGCCACCGCTCGCACGACGCGCTCGTCATTGAAGACAGCCAAATCTTCGGCACTGCCGCCTCCCCGAGTCAGTACGATGACGTCAGGCAGTTCCGGCCGTGCGTTGACCGCGGCGATCGCGTTCACGATTTGTCCCGCTGCAGCCTCGCCCTGTACCTGGGTATCGTAATGGTCCACCGCCACTCCTCCCCACCGTGAGCGGAGAATTTTGACAAAGTCACTATATGCCGCGGAGTCGGCTGCGGTCAGCAATGCAATATGCCGTGGCGCCGCGGGCAACACACGTTTCCGGGCAGCATCAAACAGCCCTTCAGCGGTGAGTTTCTGACGAAGCAGATCCGCCGCACGGCGGAGCGCACCCTCTCCTACCGGTGTCACTACATTCACCGTGAGGCTAAAATTGTAGAGTGGATGAAGCCTGGGCGAACCGTGCGCCCGCACCACCATCCCGTTTTCGAGAGGCATACCGAGCGCATACACCACAGCGAAGCAGCGCAGCACTGCCGTTTCATCTTTGAGATCAAAATACACCCACTTGCCGCGACTCACCCGGAAATTAGCCACTTCCCCTTCGACGGTCAGTGAGGGGATCGCATAATCAAGCGTCTGGTTGATGACCGCCACGCAGTCACTGACCGAAAGCGGTACCGTACCAAAATCATCAGGCATCCCGGCGCCCTACTCCTCACCGCCCGGAAGCTTGGCAACGGGCTTCGAACGATTAATACCTCGGTGATACAGGATGTAGCCCGGCGGTACCTGAATGATCGTATTGAGCACGCGGTACATGATCGTCACGGGCAAGCTGATACGCGACGGCACGCCGGTCGCCGTCAGCACCAGCGTCATGAGGCCCTCATAAATGCCGACTCCGCCGGGCAGTACGCTCACGAGCCCCGCGAAATTCGCGACCGAATACGCAAGTATCACCGCCCCGATATTTACCCAGGCGCCGAATGCCACATACACCACATAAATCGTCAGGATCTCCCATATATTCGCCATCAGCGCCCAGAAAAACGGCCACTTGAGCTGCCGCCAATCTTTGCTCATGAGCACGTAATTCTCGTGTAGATCCTCAAACAGCACCCGCACTTTATCGGTATTTATCGTTTCGGGATGCCCGCGTCTAATCTTATGGATCAGTTTGTTGAGTGTACGCGTCACATAGGTGAAAAACCCGGCGATGCGGCGTTTACTGCCGACGATGAACCAGAACCCGATGCTGCCCATCACGAGCACCGTCGTGATGGACGCCGCGAGCAGCAAAACGAGGCTGTTCATATGCCCCTGTACCGCCAGCGCGAACACGCCGAAAACAATCAGGATTTCAAATGAGGTAAAAAGCAGCACCAGTTTCAGCAAGTGCACCGCCGTCGCCTTCGCACCGCTCAGCTCGGCATCTTTCATGCGGATACCGAAATACGAAATCCCCGTCACGCCGCCGCTCGGGAACACATGGTTGACGAAATTCAGCTCAAGGGAGCTGCGAAAAAGCTGTTTATAGCTCAGACGATTACCGACGATCGAAAACAGATGCTGGTAGAGCCGCGTCTGCGAATCATAATTAAGTACCTGCAGAGGGATCATGAGCAGTAGTACCCATGTTTTGACATGGACGATGTTGTTAAATGTCTCTACCAGCTGGTCCCATATCGCCACCACCAGCACGATGAGCGCCACCAGCGTCGCGACATTCAATATCATTTTCCACTTCCGGCGGAAAAACCCAACTTCGGCCATAGATACGCTATAGTATACAAGTATGAAGAATGATATGCCACTTTCCATCTGCGTGCTTGGGCGCCAGCCAGCACTGGGCCTTGCCGAGCTCGAATCCCTATACGGCGCAGATGCGGTGAGCAGCGTTTCCTCGCAGGCAGCGGGTCTCCGCCTGGAACCGGCGGCGATCAATTTTGCCCGCCTCGGCGGCAGCACCAAGCTCGCCAACGTCATTGCCACCCTACCGTCCCCCAGTTGGAAACTGATCGAAAAAGAGCTTGTCAGAATCGCTCGCGCGACGACCTCTGATTCAGGCCTACAAGCGACGGAATCCGGCAAATTCAACATCGGTATCTCCGCTCTCGGCCTCGATGTTACCCCCGCGAAGCTTACCGCGCTTGGCTTGACCCTCAAAAAAATCCTGCGCACCGAGACGCGCTCCGTCCGCATCGTCCCGAACCAGACAGCGGAGCTTTCGAGCGCCCAAGTCTACCACAATCACCTGACCGATGAGCGTGGCGCTGAAATCCTACTTATCGCCGCTCGGGATGGCACCACTGTCATCGCCCGCACCGTTGCCGTGCAGGACATCGACGGCTACACCCTGCGCGACCGGGGACGCCCCAAGCGTGATGCTCGTGTCGGCATGCTCCCGCCCAAGCTCGCCCAAATCATCATCAATCTGGCCGTCGCCAGCGCAAAACCGGAACATGACTCCGTTATTCTTGATCCTTTCTGTGGAACAGGGGTAGTGCTGATTGAAGCGACGATGATGGGCTTCGATGTCTATGGCACCGATATAGACCCTCGGATGATCCAATACACTGACACAAATCTTATGTGGGCGCTCGACATTCCCGGCACCCCCGTTATACGTCCTGTCGAAGCTTCCTCCGATGATAACTGGCGCTATTTCAAAATTGAAACCGGAGATGCCACATCACACGAATGGAAGCCCGCACCTAATTTTGTTGCTTGCGAGACCTATCTCGGCCGTCCATTCACTACTGTCCCGAGCCGCGATGTGCTCGAGCAGACCGTCAGCGACGTGAATCTTATCCTCAAAAAATTTCTGGTGAATATCCATGATCAACTCCCCCCTGGTGCCCGCCTCTGTCTTGCCGTCCCCGCCTGGCAAACCGCACCTCACCGGTTCCGCCATCTGCCGCTCATCGATTCCTTGCGCGAACTGGGGTACGAGCGGGTAGCACTCCAACGCGTCAGGGCCGACGCCCTCCTCTACTACCGCGATGACCAGATAGTCGCCCGTGAGCTTGTAGTTCTCACCCGTGCATAATTTTGCCCGGCTAAGGCTTGACTTCAGGGGTGGTTGCTAGTACAATGACATGGATTATTGTTATCAAATCTTAGGAGTTACCTATGTCACACGTTAAAGCTGGCGGTACCAGCAAGAACACACGCGATTCAGTCGGCCAGCGCCTCGGCGTCAAGCGCTTCGGCGGTCAGACGGTCAAAAACGGCGAAGTCATCGTCCGCCAGGTCGGCATGACCAAGCGCGCCGGTGAGGGCACTAGCATGAGCCGCAACTTCACTATCCATGCAGCCCGCGACGGCGTCGTTAAGATGCAGAGCCGCAAAGTCCGCACCTTCTCCGGCCGCTCAGTCAGACGAACAGAAGTAACCGTAGAGTAAAATATGAGCGACGCTTCGCTCGTGTCTACAAAAAGCCAAGTCATTGGCTTTTTGCACCGCACCGAAGTAACTGTAGAGTAAAATCGATTGCCTACACTAAAAAGAGACCATTGAGGTCTCTTTTTATATAGTCCACTATTTACAAGCTGCTTTACGCGCGGGGTTGTGCTGCCGAAGAATCAATCTGATAGCTGATCCACGAAGCAAGTCTGTCCCCGATCTCCACGCGTCCACTGCCCGGCATGGTATTGCCAAACGCCATGGCAAGCATTTGTACCGCGAACTGCAGCTCGCCCTTTTCGTATAGTCCGTCCGCCGTGCGTCTCGCCTCGGCGACTGCCGACGTCATCCCATCACCATTCCGCTGTTTGGCGTTGGCAAAATGGTTTGCAGCAGCAATCAGCATGCCTCTTTTTTCTTCGTCGGTTACCTTGCCTGCGCGCAGAACATCACCAACGAGTTGATGATACTGCGCGGGTTCTTGTATGGATCCGGCGACCGCTAATGCAAGCGCAACACCTTCCGGTTTGTTTCCGATCCTACTCACGACGTCGTGGGCCATGACGCCGGCATCAAGATCGAGCCTCCGGCGTTGTTCGGGCATCCGCACAGCCAATTCGGCTTTGTGGGTAGCCTCCTGCAAGATACTCATCGCCGTTTGTTTCCGAAGCAACAGTTCTTTTTGGGCTTTTTTGGCCGCTTCTGCTTCCCGGCGGACTTTTAGCTCTTCATTTGGATCGCCAAGGCCATATCTCTCAAAAGAACGCTCGGCGATATGTTCGCCTGTATTTGGTCCTCCGACAACTATCCAGTGGCCCTGCTCGCCATCTTCGTGCTGCACGGCAGCGAGCGCGACATGCCGCGGGGCCTCATCCCCCAGCACCGCCTGGGCGGTAGCAAGTTCCTGCTCCGGCAGCAGCCCGCTAAACATAGAGGCCATCAGGCCGAGACGCTGCAAGACCGGAACTTTGGTCCGCAGATCTTCACCCCCAAGCACGTCCCATTCTTCGCCCGTTAAAATCACCGGCGCAAGAATGGGCACTGAAGGTGCGGCTTCTCCTGGGGATTGGGGCGATGATGGTTGGTTCATATGGATATTGCTGTTTGTTTTTGGTATCAACTCTTTAAATACTAGCATAAGTTGTATAAAAAGTCAATGAGATTATAGAGATATAGACACTAGGCTCGTGACGGAGGCTGGCTGATAGCTATTACTTCGTGTCAACTTCTTGGACGACATCTCTGAGGAATTGACCGAAAAACTTTTTGAAGCGTCCTTTGATGGTTGTTTCGGCCGCATTCGTATCAAGCCGCTCCGGAGGGGCGACGATAGTCCGCTTCTCGTCCTCACGACGATAATCCCACCCCTTCGCCAGCGGAAGACCCATGTAGTGATTCGTCGCGTCCACTATCGTCACCGTGCCGTCTTCGGCCGTGTACCGCATCCATTCATGCGCACCGTTGGTGGCGTGCTGATTGACTTCGGCGGTTGATTTGCCTGAGAGGTAGCCGCGCTGTTTGAGCTCGCCACCAAGCCATGCGGATGCCAGCGCCATGTGGCGACATACGCCCTTACCTGCTTGCATATAATACGAAAGGTTGACTTTGCGTACCTCTCCGTCCGCGCTAAATTCTTTTTCAGCACTGTCAACGAACTGGAGGTCGTATTTCATATTGGAACCGACCGTATCGAGAATCGCCCGCAGGACGGTGTGCTCACTCGCTTTGACACCGGTCTGTTTCTCTGATTCACGGATGAGGTGGAGGGCGCTGTCGAGATAGTGCCGGTACCAATGTGCGCTTTCTTTGCTGCTCGCATCTACCACGATAGCCTCACTGCCGGCCGCCCAAGACCGGATATCGACAGTGTACGGAGAGCCGCCGCCGATTTCCGTGTCCCTTGTGATCCGTTCCCTGCCCGCAAACGTACCTTCGGCGGTCATGAGGCCTTTTCGGAGGGCTTTTACATCGGCAACACCGGTATGCTCGGCTTTGTACGGATCTTCCAGCTGGAGAGCGACCGTTTCCTGGTCTTCAATGCTATGCCGTTCGGCGACTGCAGCCGCATACTTCGTGCCATTGGACGAGGCGTCTGTGATGAGCAGGCTACCGTCTCTGGCCGTAAATCCTGTCTGGTATCTCGATACAAACGTGCCATAGTGACTTCCGGGACCCCATAACGAGCTGGCAGGCATGGTATTTCCTGACTTCGTCCGCCCGATCCACAGTGTCGCGCCGTTATCTGGGACCAGGACCGGCGGTACGTCGGCGGCACTGACAGCACCCGACACCTGGTCGACATGAAGTCCGTAGAGGTAAAACGACCTGTTGCCCTCCCTATCTGATGACTGCACGACCGCGACATGATTGGCCCACTCCGTATCGCTGACTGACGACGCAACCTCAGCGACTACGGCGTGTTTCGTACCGTTGGACTCGCCGAGTAGACCGATGGCCTCTGTGGCGTATATCGGTGATTGGCCATCGACCAAGAGGACTTCGTTCTGCATGAATTGCATAGTTTCAGCACGCTCTGCATGTGGACTGCGGGGAGCGGTCTGGGCTTGGTGTGGAGAGACGGTTTCGAGGGTAGCCATGTTTGTGTTGCCTTTACTCTATAATTATTAGCATAAGTTGTTTAAAAAGTCAATGAGATTGTTGAATATAAAACTTCTTGTACTAGTAAAACAGCTCCTGAGAGGAGCCGGTTGTACCCTATCTATATACCGTTTTAGAGCATACCGAGGTGGTATTTGATGCGTTCGACGACATCGGAGATAACGACCTGGGATTTCACGAGGTAATCATCGACACCGAGGCCCTGGGCACGTTCTTTGTCGCTCTCCTGGCTGAGTGCGGTCAGCATGATGATCTTGATATTCGTCGTCTCGGGGGTATTGCGGAGGATATCGAGGACGTCAAAACCGCTGACTTTCGGCATCATGGCATCGAGCAGGATGAGATCCGGTTTGTATTCGCGGGCAGCGGCAAGTGCATCCTCGCCGTTTGCCACGCGGCGGACATCAAAGCCCTCTGCTTGCAGGCGCATGAGATATACGTTTGCGAGCGCATCGTCATCTTCGACAAGGAGAAGTTTTTTCGGTGTATCCATACTGCTTATACTATATCACTCTTGTGTGCTGCGGCAAGCATAAAAGTGGTGAGATACAGGTTACTTCGCCCCGAGAAGCGCAGAGACAAATCCGCGGAACATCGGGTGGGCGCGGTTCGGGCGGCTTTTGAATTCGGGATGGTACTGGCTTGCCATGAAAAACGGATGGTCGATGCCTTCGACGACTTCGACGAGATGGCGCTCCGGGTTGCGGCCGACCGGGCGGATCCCCCAGGATACGTACTGATCTACATAAGTATTGTTCGCTTCGTAGCGATGACGGTGCCGCTCTACGATATCGGTGGTACCGTAGAGGGCTGCAGCCAGGCTGTCTTTTTCGAACTTGCAGGCGTAGTTACCGAGGCGCATCGTGCCACCGGTATTCTCCAGGCCCTTTTGGTCGTCCATGGTTGTAATGACGGGAGCGTGCGTCTTCGGGTCCACTTCGGTGGTATTGGCATCGGTGTGGCCGGCTCGGCGGGCGGCGGCAATGACCGCCATGTGCATACCGTAGCACAGCCCCAGATAGGGTTTTTTGCGGTCGAGAGCGTACGTCGCGGCGCGGATTTTGCCTTCGACGCCGCGGCTGCCGAAGCCGCCAGGCACGACGATGCCGTCGACCGTCTCCATTTTTTCGGCGAACGCTGCGTCGTCCAGCGCTTCGAGCTTCTCGGAGTCAAACCACTCGATAGCTACCTGCGCGTCATTGGTCCAGGCGGCTGATTTGAGTGCTTCGAACACGGACATATAGGTGTCGGTATTGTCGAGGTATTTCGCGATGACACCGACCTTGACGACAGGCGCGGCGGCATTCGTCGCCTTTGCGACGACCGAGCGCCACTCTTTGAGCTCGGGCTTGTGAGCACTCAGGGCCAGCCTGTCGCAGATCACGTCGGCGATACCGGTATCTTCGAGCGTCAGTGGCACTTCGTAGATACTCGCCGCATTTGGCAGCAGCGCGATCGCTTCGGGAACCACGCCGGTAAAAAGGCTGATTTTGCTTTTCACGCTTACGGGCGCGGGCTCTTCGCTCCGGCAAACGAGCACGTTTGGCGCTATACCCAGTCCGCGGAGTTCCCGCACGGAGTTCTGTGCAGGCTTTGTTTTGAATTCGTGGCTGGCGCCGAGGTACGGCATGTAGACGACGTGGACGTAAAGGCAGTGTTCGAGGCCTTCTTTGATGCCGAACTCACGAATCGCCTCGATGAATGATAAGCTCTCGTAGTCACCGACCGTACCGCCGATCTCGACGATGTAGACGTCGTACGGCGTGGATGCTTTTTTGATGTGCTCTTGGATCGCTTTGGTGACGTGGGGGATGATCTGTACGGATTTGCCTTCGTATTTGCCCTGCCGTTCGGCTTCGATGACGTTTAGCAGCACCCTGCCGCTCATGAGGCTGCTTGCCTGGGTCATTTCTTCGTCAATGAAACGTTCGTAGTGGCCGAGGTCGAGGTCGGTTTCAGCGCCGTCTTTTGTGACAAAGCACTCACCGTGTTCGCGGGGGTTGAGCAAGCCGGCGTCAACGTTGAGATAGGGGTCGCATTTTTGGATACCGACTTTGAGGCCGCGGGCTTTCAAAAGATTGCCGATGGAGGCTGCAGTGATGCCTTTACCGAGGCCGGATAGCACGCCTCCTGTTACAAACACATACTTCGTCTGACGGCTGTCGGCCATGTACTTTCCTCCCCTGTTTTCTCTATCTTACAGGCTCAGCGCGAATGTGGCAAGTGAGGAAGGTTATTTGCGCAGATACGCTTCTGCGGCAGTGAGCTGTGAGTCGGTGCCGTTTTTGTAGTCGTCATCGGTCATTTTGACGGTTTGGTCAGGAGTAATGCCCTTTTTGTCGATATTGGTTCCTTTGGGGGAATACCATTTTGCGACGGTGACTTTGAGCGAACTGCCGTCACTGAATGGGAATAGCTGCTGAACGACGCCCTTGCCATAGCTTTTCTCGCCGATGATGGTCGCTGCACCGTGGTCGCGAAGCGCGAGCGCCGTGATCTCGGAGGCCGACGCGGAACCGGCATTGATGAGCACCACGGTCTTTTTGCCCTTGAGCAGGTTGCTGCCTGTAGCGTTTTCGGTCGATATGACGGTGGTACCCCGCCGTTCCTGGACTACTGCGTCGCCGCGGTCGAGCCAAAGGCTGCTGAGGTTCACCGCGGTGGTGACTTCCCCGCCCGGGTTATCACGGAGGTCCAGGATGATATTGTCGATGCCGTCTTTGTTGAATCCTTCCACCGCCGTCTGCACTAGTTCATCTGTGTCATCACTGAACTGGCTGACCTGCAGATAACCGATTTTGCCGTCCGCAAGCGTTTTTGATACTACCGTCGGGATTTTGATGGTGTCGCGCGTGATTACGAAGTCCAGCTGCTGCTTTTTGTCACGGACGATGGTCAGGCTGACTTTCGTGCCTTTTTTGCCGCGGATCTTTTGGACGGCTTCGGTCGTGCTGAGGCCCGAGGCTGATTTACCGTCGATGCTGATGATGATATCTTTGGCACGCAGCCCGGCAGCCTCGGCCGGCGAACCGGCGAGCGGTGCGGCTATGAGAACATTTCCGTCATCGTCCTGCTCCAGCTTGGCGCCAATACCGGATATGGTACCCTGCAGGCTGCTCTGGAAATCCCCGGCTTCGCTCTTTGACATATATTCTGTATAGGGGTCGCCGGTGCTTTCTGCCAGACCGTGCTTGAGGCCATCCATAAGCTGCGCGGTCGTCAGTTTGCCGTCGTAATTCTGGCGGATCGCCTGGTAAAGCTCGTCAAGCTGAGAATAATCCAGGTTCGACGAGAGGTTCGTACGCGCGCTAAAGCTGTTTGAGGACAGAGTGATACGTCCCTGGCCGACAAAAACACCCAGTGCGAAGATGGCTATGCCGGCAATAACGATACCCGTTATTGACGATACCGAGAAACGACGCGGGCGCTTACCGTGAGGAGACTGCACCGGAACAGGTGCCGCCGCGGGCTGCCCTATAGGAGACGAGGTATTATTTTGCATACGCTTATTAAGTATACCATCACGTGCACGTTTTGGCGTTTTCAGATTGCAATCAGCCTATCTATAGATTTATGGCACGGTCGGTGCGCAGACGTCCGTTGAGCTGCTGGTTATATTCGTAAATATAAGCAGTATCGCCGCTAGCAGCATACACGTACATCGCATGGCCCCAGGTGCCTGAGGTGCTGATAAGCACGTCACCGGCCTGCGGGTTCGAGGTGTACACGGGAACGCCGTTCGCACGTGCTTTGGCGACCCAGTATTTTGCGCTGCCATAATAGCGGGGAGCGTCCCGGCCGGACGCTTCGACCGCCCACGCCGCGAACGAGACGCATTGGCGCGTGCAGTATCCCCACTCATCAGGTCCGTCATTGTCGACGCAACCGGGCGCAGTACTCATACTGAAACCTGCGTTAGCGTACGGATATGCACTAGGATTGATGGCCCTGACCGATCCCGGAAAACGCAGCAGGTAGTACCCGCTGCCGCTCGTGGTGTTGTTTGCGGCACGCTGCGCCGCGATAAGCTGATCGAGCTTGTTTTTGTTGGCGGCCGTCTGTTGGTTATACGCATTTTGCTGGGATTTGTTGTACGAAAGCATACTAGCTTGCTCGGCACGGGCGGAAACAAGAGATGCCTGCTGCGATTGCTGCGTCTTGAGTAGTTCCGCTACCTGGACCCGCTGTTCGGAGAGCTGTTTCTGGAGCGCGGCGATCTTTTTCAGCGTATCTTGGAGCTTACGCTGTACCGCCGTGCGGTATTCCTGCTTGTCAACATATTCGCTCAGGCTTTTGCTCGCGGCGATCATTTCAAGCGTTGAGGGCGTACCGTCCACGTACATTGCCTTGAC
>DAIPYY010000018.1:0-13857 GCA_036782475.1 Candidatus Saccharimonadota bacterium | reverse complement strand
AATATGCTCTCCCATGCATGGACAGATGACACACTAGCATACATCTGGTGGGGACTGGCCGGTATCGTGATAGGACAGCGGGTATGGCGACGATCGAGCGACGGCGAGTAATCACCCAAATCGGTAAATACCTCGTCGGCGGCGGGGTATACTTCTGGACGGGATACGCAGTGTTCGCCCTTTTATATTCAGGAGTCGGGCTCCCGTGGTTGTGGGCAAAAATCGGCGGGGATATCGTGGGACGTACCTGTGAGTACTCCATCCAGCGTTACTGGGCGTTTCGCAGCCAGACCTCATCGGACGGACACCACGTACGTCGTTATGGGGGACTTGTCTTGCTTAATACGGTGATTGATTACGCCATCGTCGGCGGGGCGCACCGTCTAGGCATCAGCCCATATGCCGGCATCTTCATATCGGCGAGTTTTTTCACCGTTTGGAATTATGTTTGGTATCGCTGGTGGGTATTTCGCAAAAACCCATAACACGCTATGCTTAGAAAGTATGAACGAAAAGCAAACACCGGCACAGCCGACAAGTACTACCGATTCTGTCGTACGGCCGACCAAGAAACAGCGTGAGCTGCTGAGCTTCATCGAGACATTCATCACCGAAAACGGCTACAGCCCCAGCTACCGGGAGATTATGAACGGACTGCAATATACATCTGTCGCTACTGTGGCGCTGCATGTCAATAACCTTATCAAGCGCGGCCACCTACGCAAGCGGGAGCACGGTGCCCGTTCGCTTGAAGTCGTCCACTCAAAAATCGAGACGACGCTGCCCACAAACGAAGTGAAAATTTCAGAGGAGAAGTGGCTTGTCCAAAAAGTTGATAAACTTTTTGCTGATGCTGAAGCGGAAGCCCTGCCTACCCCAGTACAGATCGATGACATCGCGATATTGCTCGCGGCCATGAAAATCCTAGGGATCGAAGGAGCGGCGCAGAGTTTTGCCGGCCGTCTCGCCGCGCTTCGCGCGCAGCTGAATGACAGCTCCAAAGACGCATAAAATCGCATGCGAGCATAAGCATGATATGATATAAGCGGAGGCCGCGTACGGAATGTACCGCTTAGGCAAACAAGCACACAGGCATCGCCGAGGGCAGCGGATCGCTATCGGTGTATTTGTGCTGCTTATCGTCGCGGGCTTCCTATACTGGCTTGCGAATTTGCGGATCTCCCCGACGCAGCATATCAAAAATGCGCCCTCGGTCAGTACCGGATATAATGCTTCCGGAACGACCAAAGTAGCAATCAGTAAGCCTGAATTCAGTCTGGAGCTGCCGACCGGATGGAAGGAGCGGCAGGTGATCGCGTCTCCGACCGGACCGAAATATACGTTCGCAAGCCCGTCATCAGAAGCACAAGTCTTCGACTTTTATATCGACAATCCCCCGACAAACATGGCACTAAACCGGGCCATCGCAGTCGATGCACAGGGGAACAGCTTGAACTATGATCGGGTGTCCGAAAATTGCACGACGTTCACTGACCCGAAGAACAAAAACGCGCAGACGGGTCACGCGCCCGCGCGGTGGCAGGAAACCGACTTCATCTGCGACATGGCCAATGCCAGCCGTGCGGTCGTCGGCACGATATCAAAAGACGGTATCAACCAGGTCACGGTCACGGGGGAAACGATAGGCAGCCGCAGGGTGTTCATGACATATACCGACAATTCCATCTCGCCGAATTATACGACGCTGTACGATATTCTCGGCAGTATCAAATTCAAATAAGCGATGCAGTTGCCGTGAAAATTACTATATCTAGTGGTGTGTTCCACATGCTAGACTCTACAGGTAGTCTCTTATTAAATTAACAAACAATAATCGGAACGGGGTGCGAATCCCCGGCTGTGCCGCAACTGTAAATCTTGCTCTATAAGGAAAAAGAGCAGCCGGACAAAATGTGAACCATTTTGCCCGCGCATTGAGAAAAAACATAGTTTTGTCTCAACAAAGATGAGCCAGACACGATTATAAGTCTTCCGAGCAGAAGCATGAGGTGGATTCATGAGCCTTCTGTTTGGACGGATATAAACAGAGGGTTTTTATATGTCAACAGCCGTAGCCGAGCAGCTACCAACCAGGGAAATATATGCCGCATCACTGAGCACTATCCGCACGCTCGGCAGGGCAGGCCTATCAGGTGAAGGTGTAGCCGCCGCCGCGGAGCTCGCGTATGATGATTTTACGACCAAAATCGCGGAGATGCTGAAAACCGATACCGAACTAAGCGGTATGCTGGACGTGACACGCGACAAACAGTTCGTAGTGAAAGACGGAAAAGCGGCGGCAGTGGACGGTACGCCTATGGTGGATATCGTTCGCCGCGGTTTTGAGGCATCGAGAAACTCCGAAGATGAGCGCATGTCGACCGTACAGGCTTTGCGTGACGAGGGAGATGTGATGGTCGCGGAGATGGCAGACAAACTTGCGGTCGGCCAATCAATGATCGTCGTCAGTATGGACCCGAAGGACCAGCTCAGGGGTAAGGACGCACTGTTTTGGCGCCGCCGCGGGTATCGGGAGGGAATCGCATATATCCAGTGGTACTCGAAAGTAAATGAGGCTGAATTATGGGGATCCGCTTATTCGACCGATCATAGCGACGTGGAAAAGTGGCGAGACTTGCTGTCTTCGCGAAGTGTGGAAATACCGGATGATGTAGACCCGAATACCTTCATACGGCATGCGTGGGTTTTTGACGGCGACGATGCAGAAGCAAAGAAACAAGCCCTGGAACTCAGAAAAGACTACTATACATCTGTCGGCGTATCGACCAAACGACTCTCCGTCGACGCGTATCTCGCATCAAATGTCGACCTTATCAAGGCTACCTTCTCTACCTACTACCCGGCTATCGCCCGGGCGCTTGCGACAGGATCCAACCAGCTCGAATTGCAGGAACTGGCTTGTCAGTCACTCACCCAGCTTCGCCCGGGATCGATCAGCCCCGATATACTGCAACAGATAATCCGCGTCGCAAACAGGCGTGGGTTTGACGATGCTATGGCGGTCGCCTTGGACGAACTGATCCCCTATGCGACAGTCGAACAGCTACGCCGCGGACTTACTGGAATACAATTGCATCGCAGCGTGCCTAGTGTCCGGCCGTCGCTGGTTGCCATGCCGCCGGAAGCAATCTATTCGATGCAGCAAAACGACGTGCATCAGATGGTACTCTCGGGGCTACAGAGCGGCTTGGCCGCAGGTCGGTCGTACGGTGGGTGTAGTGGAGTAAATGTCGCCTCTGATACTTTGAATGAATCGTCCGAGGGGAATCTTGGCAAACAGCAGGGCTTATTCGGCGGGGCCGAAGGTAGCAAGGAATATGCCGCCGGCGAAGACAGATACGGCCCGCTGACATTTAAGTGCACCGAAGGACATACCAATACCCGCAAAAGAGGCGAACTGCTCACCGAGTGCCAACATACCCCGTGCAAAAAAGGCAGCGTCGGGTGCAAATAGCGTATAGTAAAAGGCTATGAGCAGCAAAAGGATAGGCATATATCCCGGGACGTTCGATCCAGTGCATGTGGGGCACATCGCATTCGCGCTGCAAGCCGTGAAAGACGCACGACTCGACCACCTTTACTTTTTGCCCGAGAGGCAGCCGCGCCGAAAGACGGGCGTGACGCACTACGGTCACCGCGTCGCAATGCTCCGTCGTGCCATCCGACCGCATGCGAGTTTCGGTATTCTCGATCTGCCGGATAGATACTTTACCGTAATAAAGACCTTGCCGGGGATACGTCACTTCGTCGGGCGGGATGTGGTGCCGGTGTTCCTGTTCGGCTCGGATGTGGCAGACTACCTGCCCACCTGGCCGCACGCCGACGGACTTGCCCGGGAAGCGGAGTTCTGTATCGGTCTGCGAAAGGGAGCGGACGAAAAAACGACGCGTCGAAGTATGGAACAGCTTGTGCCGCCCGACAAAATAACATTCATTCATGCTTTTGCGTCGGACATCTCATCGAGCAAGGTACGCCGTGCCATCCGCACCGGACGGTGGGCGTACGGGGTGCTTCGAAGCGTATACAACTATGCGAAACAGGAGTGGCTCTACGTCTAAAACCGTCCCGGCGGGGCATTGAGAAATATACTACAATTTGCCATTGACTAGTCATAAGCATTTCCACTATAGTTCTACGTAGTTCTAGGCTCTACTGCGAAGAGCTGGAGACAAAAACAATAAATCACAAACATTAAAAAACAGGGCGTGCATTTGTGTTCGCTATATTCGGGCACAATACTCGCGGAGAGGGGGCTACTATGCCAATCCCAATCAAGCTCGTCCATAGTGATGAGGCAATCGTGCAGGTGAAAGTCTGCCGACCGAACTGGCAACAGTTCATCCACTACTAGCATAAGACCAGCCGGTGCAGGCTGGTCTTATCTTTTGGGCAGTTGACAGAGAGCAGTTACTTATTCGACTTTGGCGAGCTCGGCGTCGATGTATTTGCTGAACGCGTCGACGCTAGGGCCGTTTTTATCGACGAGTTTGTCTAGGGATATATACGTGCCGTTTATGAAAAACGTCGGTGTGGCCATTTGCTGGCCGGTTTTTTCGAACGTCGCGATGTCGGCATTGATAGTGTCGTTCACCGCACTACTCAGGAAATCCTTTTTAAACTGCGTGACATTGAGTCCGAGTTGCTGGGCGTACTGCTGGAAATAAGTATTCGGGTCGGTCGCCGCCGTCCATACCTGCCAGTTCGCGGTCTTGTACAGGGCGTCATGCATCTCCCAGAATTTACCTTGCTTGCCAGCTGCTTCAGCAGCACGGGAGGCCCCGATGGCGTTCGGATGCAGGCTGGAGAGCGGTAAATGACGGAATTGGAATTTCACCTTGTCCGCGTATTTCTGGCGAACTGCGTCAACTGTCGAATTGTAAGCTTGGCAGGCATTGCACTGAAAATCACCATACTCAAGAAAGGTGACTTTACTGCTTACGTTGCCCATCACATGATTGCTTGGTTCCGCTGTCGTATTATTACTGTCCCGAGTGGTAAAAAAGATAATCCCGCCGAACAATACGATGATTGCTCCCAAGATTGCCATAAACCGTTTGTCCATATAACTATCTCCCATTGAAATAAGTCGTAAGCTTCAATATACCACAAGCTGTTCGCTCCGGCTATCTCCGACTATGCTGCCGCTGATAAGCTTGCTACAATGGCTGTATGTTATGGTTTCTTTTTGGTTTGTTCCTGGCGGGCGTGACCGTTTGTATCGCGGTGCTGTACCAGGCATACGGGGCAGTGCCGGCCAAAGAACTCAAACGTCGCGCACGTCGTGGTGACGAGCTGGCGGCACTATTGTACCGTCCTGTCGCTTATGGGCTGGACGCCCGTATCATCTTGGCGGCAACCGGTCTTATCAGCCTGTATTTTGCATTTGTCGTGCTGGTCGAGGCGGTCAGTGAATGGCTCGCCGTGCCCGTGCTGCTCGGCGTCGGGTTCCTCGGATATGTCATAGTGCGTTCCCGGGGCGGTTCCGCACCGGCCAGCGTGTGGGTGGCCGCCAAAGTATCGCCCCCGCTGACATGGCTCGCCGAACGGCTGCACCCCCTCCTTGATCTTGTAGGACGCGGTCTTCGAAAAATCTTCCCGATCCGGTTACACAGCGGCCTATACGAAAAAGAAGATCTCGCCAAATTGCTCGAGCAGCAAAAAGGCCAACCCGACAACAGGATTGAGCCGGGTGAGATCGATCTGCTTTTGCATGCGCTGTCATTTGGCGACAAGCATGTCTCGGACGTACTTGTGCCAAAACGTGTCGTCAGCAGCGTACGTGCGGAGGACACTGTCGGTCCGGTCCTGATGGCCGAGCTGCACACTACCGGCCACAGCCGTTTCCCCGTATTTGAGGGCAAAAAACAACAGGATACAGTAGTCGGTATCTTATACCTGCGCGATATCATCGGTATGACAAAGACAGTTCCCGTGCGTGAAGCGATGCATGCCGAGGTGTCGTATATCCACGAAGATTTCACGCTGTACCAAGCGCTGCAGGCATTCATCAAAACCAAGCAGCACCTTTTTATCGTGGTGAACGCTTTTGAGGAATACGTCGGTATTATTACCATCGAGGATGTACTGGAACGGGTTATCGGCAAGCTCATCGTCGACGAATTTGACAAGTACGACGACCTCCGAGCCGTCGCCGCTGCCGCCGCCAGGAAAGAGCACGCTGAAAACCACAAGAATGGTGTCGGCGCCGAGCCTACCCCTGAGACGAAAGAGATGGTACAATGACCCTGATGAAATCGGTCTGTTTCCCGGATATAAATCTACGGGTCGGCAGCTAGGCTGGCGGCCTTGCTTGCGATACCGACCCTGGATCAGTCATCATACCGATAAAGAGGAGATACCACATGCGAACACTTATAGCCGAATCACCAAACCAAACCGGGCAGACTATCACCGTCATGGGCTGGGTGCACTCTCGCCGTGACCACGGCGGCCTGATTTTCATCGACCTGCGTGATCATACCGGGTTGCTGCAGCTCGTCATCAACCCCGATGACCCCGCGGCCTTCCAGCTCGCCGAGCAGCTGCGCGACGAGTTCGTCATCAGCGCCACCGGCGAGATTGCCGAGCGCGATGAAAGCTTGCGTAACCCCAACCTTGCGACCGGAAATGTCGAGCTGAAAGTGCACGAACTTGTCATCCTGAACCGAGCTGAGACGCTGCCCATCCAGCCGTTCGCCGAGGCACAGGCTGGCGAAGAGCTCCGGCTCCGCTACCGCTACCTCGACCTCCGCCGCCCGAAGATGCAGGAAATGCTGCGTAAGCGCGCCGACATGTTCCGTCGTATGCGTGCCTACATGGAATCACAGGATTTTCTAGAGGTCAGCACGCCGATTCTCGCGAACAGCAGCCCGGAGGGCGCCCGCGACTTTCTCATCCCGTCCCGCCTGCACGAGGGCCAGTTCTATGCGCTTCCGCAGGCACCGCAGCAGTTCAAGCAGCTACTCATGGTGGGTGGTGTGCCGCGCTACTACCAGTTCGCGGCCTGTTTCCGTGATGAAGATCCACGGGCCGATCGCCTCTACGGCGAATTTTACCAGCTAGACGTCGAGATGAGCTTCGTGGAGGACGGGGAAGAAATCCGCGGGCTCATGGATCCGATGATTAAAAACCTCGTCGTCGACTTTGCCGGCAAAAAACTCCTCACTGAAGATATTCCCCGCATTCCCTACGCCGAAGCCATGGAACGGTACGGCTCCGACAAACCAGACCTGCGCTTTGGTATGGAGCTTGTCGAGCTGACCGATGTATTTGAAAAATCGGAGTTCGGTGTCTTCAAGAATGCCGCCGCGAACGGCGGAGCGGTCAAAGCCATCTGCGTGAAGGGGGGCGCAACCCTCAGTCGCGGCCAAATCGATGCCTTTACCGAAATCGCCAAGAGCGAAGGTGCCGGCGGCCTGGCCTACCTCACCTACCGGGACGGCGAGGTACAGTCTCCGATCGCGAAATTCATGAGCGAAGCCGAACTCAGCGAGGTGCAGTTCCGCACCGGCGCGGCTGACGGCGACGCCGTCTTCTTCGGTGCCGACACCCGCGGCAAGGTAAACGCCGTGCTCGGTCGTCTCCGCAGCGAATTCGCCGATCATTTCGGCCTGAAAGACCCGGGCGTCGTGGCGCTCTGTTGGATTATCGACTTCCCGTTCTACGAGCTCGACGAAAAAACAGGGAAGATAGACTTCGGCCATAACCCCTTCAGTATGCCGAAAGGCGGCCTGAAAACCCTCGAAGAGACCGAAAACAAACTCGACATCCTGGCCGACCAGTACGATATGGTCATGAACGGCTACGAGATCTGTTCCGGCGGCGTTCGCAACCACAACCCCGAAGTACTCTACAAAGTCTTTGGTCTGCTCGATTTCTCACCGGAGTACGTCGAAGAAAAATTCGGCGCCATGCTGAGCGCCTTCAAGTACGGCGCCCCGCCGCACGCCGGCTGTGCGTACGGCGTCGACCGCATGTTCATGGAGCTCATGGGCGAGAGCAATATCCGTGAAATCGTCGCATTCCCCAAAAACGGCAGCGGCCAGGACGTCATGATGGCCAGCCCCGCCCACGTCGACCCTGCCCAGTTGAAAGAATTGAATATTAAAACCGTCGAATAATTGCCCCTGGACATATCTGGAACATAGGGTACAATAGAGGCGGTATGAAACAGCAATCGAAGCAAATGATTCGTCGTCCACTCTTTAGCGAGGGGCCGTGCTGTTCGTGAGATCGTAAAACGCAACATAGCACATAACTCCCCTCCAAAAGAGGGGATTTTTATAGACCAAAGACCATGAAGTACAAAATTACCGCATACCAGACAGAAACAAGCCTCGAGAGAATGACATTCGCAAGCCGGGTGGCCGAGTTTTCGCGGCATACCGAAGGTCTAGTGCCCGTCGGTCCCGAAGCATTGCTTACCCGTCCGTTAATGGTGGTGGCCGAGCTCGCAGGCACACCGGGCATTATCGGGCATGTCAGTCTGCAATCCGCTCAAGTAGATCCCATGGGCGAAAACTGGCAGCAACTCAGTACACTTGCCGTCTTTCCCGGTTTTACCGGCAACGGGCTTGCCCGCCGGCTCGTCGAGATCGCGACCAGCATGGCGCACCGGCAGGGTAACCACGTCTATGCCTACGGCAATCCCGGCAGCCGTTCCGCTTTTGAAAGTTTCGGGTATACAGAGGAGCCGATATTCAACCGGATAGGTTTGGTAAAACGCTGCGGACTCCTCGCTCTCGCAGAAACAAATGTTGCGTAACGAATAGCGATTATGTGCGGAATGTAGTGCCGATTGCCTCGGCGGTGCGGGTGAGCCAGGCGGTGGTGACGGCTTTGCCTTCGTCGGAAAGTACGGCGTCGTGGGTGGCAAAGGCTTCCTGCGGACGTATGGCGGTAAGAAAATCGAGCGCCTCCGAGAGTTTCAGCCAGGGGGCGGCAACGGGTACCGCGAGCGTTTTCACCGGCACACCAGGCAGTACGAGCGAATCGCCGGGGTAATACAATTCGCCCTCGTCGACGAGTACTCCCAGGTTCGCGCAGACCGGCCTATCGGGGAGGATGCGGGCATGGTCGCCGCCAGTGAACAGTACATTGAAGTGGCCGATTTGCTTCGTTTCGTCGGCAGTGACCATCACCGTCGGCACCTCCGGAATCTGCTTCGTGACATCAGCGTGCGCGTACACGGCTGCATCCGGATTTACCGCGATTATTTCCTTCAGTTTTTCCAGCGAGAGGTGGTCGCCGTGCTCATGGGTAATAATGACGCCGACGACATCCTGGGGAGCGGTAAAGTCCGTCGACCATTCTCCCGGGTCGACCACGAGCGACTGCCCATCTTTCTCAAGCACCAAACACGCATGCCGAAACTTCTGTATGTTCATAAAAAAATTATAGCAACTCTAAGCGTTTTTGTTCGTAAGAAACCTGACTGGTACCCCTGCATTTGTCAATACATTTTTAAGCAAACTACTAGACTAAACAGCAAATGCAGGGTAAAATTCAATCAACCTAAGAGGAGTCATGACAGTATGGCAGAGCGTCTACCGGGTTTAGCTATTGGCGGTGATACCGCTGGGCAGATAATTCATAATCCATCTACCGATGCAGAGAAGCTTCAAGTAGTCGAAGCGTTTCTGGCTCGACCACTTCCAGAAGAATGTAAAGAGTGGGGTAGTGCGTTCAACCAGGATGCGTGTGACAAGTGGGTGGGTGAAGCTTTTCCGGTAAAGGATGCTATTAGCGATCTTATAAATACCCAATCTATTTCATCCGAAGAAGCACTGCGCTTGGTAGGACGGTGGGAGCGTTTACTCGGATATGATAGAGCATCATCTAATCGAGGGTTCAAGCGAGGAAGAGTGCCCTATAGTATCTACACCGGCGGACAACAAGGCCTGCATGATCCGCAAAAACCAGGGTCTCGTTACGAATATGTTGATTATCACAATCGAGCAGTTCAGCCCGATGCTCCCCACGCAGGATATAGACGAGAGGGCCTTGGCCTTCTCTACTCGGGACTGGAAATCGAGGACTACAAAGGGTTATTACCTCAGCTCAAGGCAGGGCGTCTCGTCGGATTGGACTATGGCGGCAGTGACCTTAGAGGTGTTTTTGGTGCATTACAGTCAGATGCTTCACTTGCTGTGAAAGACAAGTTTCTCACGGTACAGATGACGGTCGTCGATATAAGTGATCATTGGTCTCCCAAAGAGCGTACCCGGCACGAGACAGCTGAATACATTGTTTCCGAGCAGTCTGGTCGCATTTTCAAGAATGTCTTTGACATGCTAGTACGTAGAAAACGGGGAGATTATGAAAAAAATGACAGGGAAAGAAACGGCGAGTTCATTACGAGGGTATTACTAGAACACAAAGAGAAATGGCAAGCGCTTCATGACCCAGCACTTGAGCGAGACATTATTACATACATCGAAAAAGTAGTGGCTGATCGTGAAGAGGCGGAGCAGGGGCGACTGAAAGGAGAGGCTGGCCGGCGTACATCCTGGCTTACGAAACAGGAACATCTCATAGGAGAATTAGCGCTGCTTACTGCGAACGGAAGCGTGGACTAACATAGTATCTCCCTAATCGTAGCAGCGCCAAACATGAGTTTCTGAGCTTGTTTACTTTTAATACTTTTTATGCTATAATGTAACGATTATGTCCAAAGCCCCTGAGCTCAACGGGCGATATGATGTGCCTATCCCGCTTTTTGCCCAGCAGCTGATAACCGGCTACACCGAAAAAAATCCTTGGCTTGATCAGTCCAATGACATCATGCGGGCGATTATCATGGGCGTCGCGCTGGCGCGGCCGAATGCAGTAAGTCATCGGGGCTTTACCGTGGGAGCGGTTGGTATCGGGCTTCGGCAGACAGCGGCCAATGGAGACCACCTGATCCGGACGTTTCATGGAGCCAATGACAAGCCAGAGCCTGACGGCCCCGTCAATATCCATGCCGAGCACGAGGTGCTCGACGCGGCGGAGCAGAGCGGCGCTGTCCTCACGACGCTGGCACTGTACGGTGATAACCAGCCGGATGACGGCAGAGGAACGAGCTTTCCCGCCATCGTGCCGTGTTCGAAAGTATGTTTGCCGAGATTGCAGCGGTCACTGGCTATCGACCGGCGGCGGACGATTTTCACCAGTCTCAGTCCCACTCGCGATACGTTGCTTTTATACCGACTGGCCGAACTTGAGTGGGCGTATGAAGCACGCTCTTCCGATGGAATCCACCGGATAGACTTGGGTAGTCCGCTGCAGCTTTTTGATGCAGCTGCTACCCAGAGCGAGGAGGAGCATACGGTTCAACCGCGAGATGAAACCGCGGACGAGGCCTTCCTGTTCGGTATCGTGGATTTCACCCTCAGGCACCACCGAGAGCGAAGCGTTATTTGATTACCGCGGCGAAACGACAGCAGAAGAGATAAAGGTATCCTACATAGTTCGAGCGAACCGAGTCACTGCGTATGCACGGCTGGTCGGGTCGCATGCCTCGTCCGAGTACTCAACATAAGCGCCTGGCCAAAGTTCTTGACGTGCTCCTATTGCAAATTCGACCAGGACTTGTTTTTGCCTTCTTGCCCGAGCTAATTCCTGAATGTTGTGTGCCGGATAGTATCCCTCCGGCACGGTTATGGCTGTTAGGCCCAGTTCTTGCTGTATATGGACGCTCATTATTCCAGAATCTCCAAGATGCTCGGGTAGACCTTTGAACGTAGCATAGCGACCATGAGCGTGATAAAAGAGCTCAACCATAGCCTCTTCGTCCCTTCCAAGCCTGACAATTGCGGTCGCAGTCGCTTTACTTTCGTCTAGCGAATAACACTCCCAAAAACGTACTATCTCCGACCCGGGCATTTGTTTATTGTATCACTTCGGCTACAGCTGGCACGACGCGTTGGTCAAACGGCGAGGGGATGATTTCGTCGGCGCTCGGCTCTGGAACGAGAGCGGCAATGACTTCGGCGGCAGCGATCTTGTGACTGTCGGTAATGCGGGTGACGCCGTTATCGAGGGCGCCGCGGAAGATGCCCGGGAAGGCGAGGGCGTTATTGACCTGGTTCGGGAAGTCGCTGCGTCCGGTCGCGACGACGGCAGCACCGGCGGCCTTGGCAACGTCTGGCATAATTTCCGGCGTCGGATTGGCCAGCGCGAAGATGATGGGGTCTTTTGCCATGGTCTTGACCATGTCGGGAGTCAGGAGCCCAGCTTGTGACACGCCGATGAATATATCAGCGTCTTTGATAGCATCTTCCATGGTGCCGCTGATATTGTTCGGATTGGTGTGTTCAAGTAGTAGCAGTTTTGACTCGTTCAAGTCAGTGCGCGCCCTAGAGATAATGCCGCGGCTGTCGACCGCGATGATCTCGGCACCTGAATACCGTTTGATGAGCTTCGCGATGGCAACACCGGCGGCACCCGCACCGACAAGCGCGATTTTGCAGTCTGCGAGGTTTTTGTCAGTGACTTTCATGGCATTGATGAGCCCGGCGAGCGTCACGATGGCCGTCCCGTGCTGGTCGTCGTGCATGACAGGGATGTCCAGCTCAGCCTTCAAACGCTCTTCGACTTCAAAACAGATGGGAGCGGCAATATCCTCAAGATTGATAGCCCCGAAACTTGGCGCGATAGCTTTCACGGTCGCGACGATCTCATCGGCAGTGTGCACATCCAGCACGATTGGCACCGAATCAATCCTGGCGAAGTGCTTGAACAGCAGTGCCTTGCCCTCCATGACCGGCATACCGGCCTTCGGTCCGATATTGCCGAGCCCGAGCACTGCCGAACCGTCGGATATGACGGCGACGAGATTGTTTGTCCAGGTATATTCCCCGAGCTTTGACGGGTCGTCCGCGATGAGCCGACTGATTTCCCCGACGCCGGGGCTGTAATAAGCGGCCAGTTTTTCGCGGGTAAGGTCTGAAGTATCACGCAGGGCAGTCGTAATTTTGCCGCGGTACTTCTCGTGGAGTTTGATCGCAAGTTCGTTCGGGGTCATTGCCTCAGTATATCACTCGGCATGACATCGTCCGGCACCAAAACATGACAAAACGTGTCGTACTATGTATCATATAAACATAACCGTACGTACCACAGAAAAAGAAAACACATGCAAGAAACTCCCTGGCAAGAATACTGGCAAAAAATCCGTCCCGGTGTGTTTGAGCTGGTCTCCAGTGCGCTGGCCGCGATACTCGTGCTTATGGCAGCACTATTGCCGACGTTCATTGCCCAGCACCAGCTGTTTACGGTAGAAAATGCCGTCTTGTCACAGATGGCGCATTGGCTGACGAAAATCCTTGTCGGCATTGATAGCATGAAGTTCAGCGCAACCATCGTGACATTTTTGTTTTGGGGGCTTATCGGTCTCGTCACCTACGGAGTTATCATGGGGTTCGTCCGTTTTTGGCAACATGCCGAAGCAGTAGAGGAAATAGTAAGTGAAGAGTTCGTGCATCCCGCCGGTTTCAATGCCAAACACTATTGGCGGACGCTGGCACTTCGGGAAGGCGTCAATATCGCGGTGATACTTTTGACGCTGTTTTGCGCGTCGCTTGTGGCATTCGTACTGCTGCCGGCAGCAACGGTCCACGCGAGAACACTCGTGCTGGAATGGTCATGGCCGGCGGTCGCCCAGACTGCTGCTGCGGCAATCCTGTTTTGGATCGGAATCGTGGCTGTCGCACTCTGTCTCAGGGCCTGGCATTATCGCCATATCCTCCGGCCTGTCACTACCTAGCGGCCCATTTGATAAGACTATCCGTGCTAAAATAGGAATAGCATAACCACTATGAATAACACGCCGAACCCAACTCCCACGCCCGGCCG
>DAIPYY010000017.1:0-14080 GCA_036782475.1 Candidatus Saccharimonadota bacterium | reverse complement strand
CACTTATGCAAACACTGGAACGCTTCCGGCTCGGCACGAGCAGCCCGGAGGATATCGTACGCGTACAACAACTGCTCACGTTGGCCTGTGGCGGCTATTCTGCGAACGACCCGGATACCGCGGTCCAGCAACTCTGGGATTATGACTATTTCAGCGGCGGGTCGTTCGGCAGGTTCCACGTCGTCCGTACAGACTCCGCAAATCACCCTATACTAGGGATGGCTCATTCCGCTTGGTTCAGCGATGGTATGCGGCTCAACTCCATTTCCGTCGACCCGGGGGAGCGTGGCCATGGAATCGGCAAGCGCATGATAGGAACCCTTGCCAGCGTCGCCATGAGACGCGGCCTCGAGCAGATCTGGCTCTATGCCAAACCCGACGAACAAATGCTCAGCTTTTACCAGAGGCTCGGTTTTGCTGCACTGCCGCCTTCCGATGGCCGCGTTGACCCCGAGACAGAGAGTCGCCACGTGCCGATGGCGGCTCCGGTCAATCAGATACTCCGCCAACCCATCGAGCCGTTGCCGGTCGACCCCGCCGTCATCTGATCATCTCCCTCCAGCCGCCCTTGTTAAGAGCAGCGAGTCTTTGGCTCCAAATCCTCAGAATCCAGTAATCAAAGCATGCCGCTCTCAGCGAAACAAAAGAACAATTTGCCAAGCGACCTATGAAACTCCTCAGAGAGGATGGCAAGTAGTTTCCACGCCCCCAAAACGAACCCTGGCAACAGAGAATTACCAAGAGTATACTCTCATGGCATGAGCGAGGAAGACGATGCGCTGCTCCGCGACATACGCGGGTTCAAACGGGATTACTATGAGCGGATGGATATCGACCGTCTTCTCAAGCGATTGGAGCACATAGCAGGCCGCTGCGAACGGTTGAAGGACCCGGTAAAAATCGGCCGGGAAGTCTTCGATCTGTACTACCAATATTTGCAGCTGCTTGAGACACTCTTCATCAATGCGTTCGCGCTTGGCAGAAACGAGCGAAAATTCCCGCCGGCGGTATTCATAGACTCGGGCAGGCTGAAGGTGTTCATCAGCGACAACTTCCTGAAAAAGACGCACTATTCCAAGTGGTTTCTAACGAATTATGTATTATGGCCGCACGATGATAAGGGCGAAGAAAAGGTGCGGCGGTACGAAAACATGCTCATGGAATGTGCCAAAGACTACATCGATAACTACCAACTCCTGAACGCTTACAAACATGGCGCGCGTGTCTCTGCCTCGGCCGGCGACGCTTATATGAGCGCCAAGACACCGGACGGTAAGGTGTTCAAGATCGCAGATGGGGATTCGGCTATCGTCTACTACTCAAAAGAAAAACATGAGGAGTCCGGCCATACAGCCATCTACGAACGCGATTTAGTGTTCAAACGACGGCGCGTAATAATGAAAACGACCTTTGTCATTACTATGCTGCAAAACGTTCGGCTCATGGCGCTCAAGTCTCTGAATGTGGGGACGGACAAACGGCAGCGATACATGTACTTTGAGTACGACAAAGAGGCCTGGCGCGAGTCGCTCGGCGGCTACAGCGTCAAACAAAGCCTCTTCTCAATCGAAAAATCCAATAAGTCCCAATCTCAATAAAATCGGGCGGTTTTCTATTAAACGAATCCTGGCAACAAGAGGCTGAGAAGTGTATACTAGCTTAGGTAAAGTTGTGAGGGAAAAGTGGCAGATAAAATTCTAAAAATGGTCAAGCAAAAACCATATTATTCTGACGATAGGACGGCTCTTTATAAGGCCGACTGCATTGCACTACTAGAGCAGCTCCCCGAAAATTCAATAGACATGATCTTCGCCGATCCGCCGTACAACCTGTCTAATGGTGGTTTTACTGTTCATGCCGGCAAGCGCGTAAGCGTTGATAAAGGCGAATGGGACGTAAGCAACGGAGTGGAAAGTGACTTTGCATTTCATATGCGTTGGATTGAAGCCTGCCATCGGGTCCTTAAGCCAGAGGGAACAATCTGGATAAGTGGTACATACCATTCAATTTATCAATGTGGCTATGCTCTGCAGCTGCTTGGATTCAAAATTCTAAATGACATTGTATGGTTCAAACCAAATGCCTCTCCAAATCTGAGCGGTCGCTACTTCACTGCAAGCCACGAGACCCTGCTCTGGGCCAGAAAGAATGAAAAAGCGAAACACACCTTCAATTATCTAGATATGAAGAATGGAAACTGGCACGAGCGAGACTTCATAAAGAAAGAAGGGAAACAGATGCGAAGTGTGTGGGCTATAGGCACCCCCTTAGCAGACGAGAAGATCTTCGGGAAACACCCTACACAGAAGCCCATTGCATTACTTGAGCGACTTATACTTTCTTCAACAAAAAAAGGCGACGTGATCCTTGATCCCTTTACAGGCAGTTCAACCACTGGAGTCGTAGCTAAAAGGTCAGGCAGAAAATATATAGGTATTGATACAGATAGAGATTATTTGATACTGTCAGCAAAACGACTTAAAGAGGCATAAAATGGCAAGTAGATTTCACCAAGCATGGGAACGTATCTTCCAACAAAAAGACTATGACCTAAATGCAGATCTACATTTCATCACTGCGTCGGAGATAAAAAAGATTACCGGCGAAGAAGCCCGGTTAATGGCGAAGGCAGATAGCCGAAAAGACTTGCCAGAAATCATGCGTGACAATGGTTACTTTTTGCTACCTGTTACAAATGGCAGTTACGCAATAGTGCGGGGCGAAGGGTTTCACGATCTAGAATCACCAGCCGAGCCTATAGAGTTTAAATCGAGAATTAGGTTTAATCTATCGACGACGAGTCGTAATACAAGTGAGATGCAGTATTTAGATTACTGCTTTGCCTCTGGATTGATGGAAGAAGTAGTCAATCGGGGCGTATTGTATTCGAGCATCCGAGGTCGTGAGAGGAGCGGTGAGTTTTCATTTCGAGTAAACTCATCGGAAATTCACGTAAATGGCGCACAGATAGAGGTCGATCTTGGCTTAGAAGGGGAAGACTGCATAGTACTGTTCGAAGCAAAGGCGCGAAATATGGAAGATTTTATTATCCGCCAACTTTACTACCCATACCGTCGTTTCCATAATCTAAATACAGAGAAAGTTGTTATCCCTGTTTTCTTCACCTATGATGCAGCGACTGAAGCATATAGTTTTTGGATATATGAATTCACAAACCTGACCGACTACAACTCACTAAAACTGATTAAGCGGCTATCATATAAAATCGTCACACACAATGAAGTTACGATTCGAGAAATCACGCCCGTCGAAATAGAATACAAGGACATTATTCCTCAAGCGAATGATTTGGATAAAGTGATGGAGTTGGTGTTTAAGGTTTCTGAAGGCCTAACTGACGCAAAAAAGATTGCAGAGTATTTCAATTTTGATAAACGCCAAAGCAGTTACTACCGCGAAGCTGCTGAAGCATTAGGATTTGTAAGCCGAGACAAGAACCACTACACGCTCTCAGCTGCGGGCGCTCATCTTACTTCGTTACAAGCCCAAGAACGCAGTGTTTATTTCCTGCAGGTACTGTCAAATTTCACATTAGTGCATGAGGGTATTAACGCACTAAAACAAGGAAAATCTATCGACAAACAATATCTTGAGAAACTAATAACTGAGCATAGCAATCTGTCAGACTCAACGATAGGAAGGCGTGCCAATTCTCTCGTGTCTTGGTATAAATGGATTGCAGAGAACACCGGAACCGTCACTGTAGAAAATGGGGAAATACGCGATGTTGAGCAATAGAATCATCGAACATATATGGCGCATTCCTAAAGAACTCAACAGGCTTGCCCGCAATGTCTACAAAATATTAACCCCTCGATTAATGAAAGGCTGCTATGTTTATTGCTCGAATAGTCAAGTTGGAAACATATTTGCTGGGAGCATAAGAGGTTCTGATGAGAATTAAATCCTTTGCTGTAAATAACTTCCGCGGAATAACCGGAGGACTCGATAAGAATGTTATCAATTTCGATGACTCAAATACTATCTTCGTGTTTGGCCAAAACAATGTCGGAAAGTCTAGTATATTAAAAGCCTACGAGGCTTTCTACGAAGATGAAGTTACTGACAAAGACTTTAATAATGCTAACGGTGCAGACATAGAAATTGAAGTTGAATTTGTAATAGAAGAAACCACAGATAAGCCGATCATTGATGCCGCATCAAATAACAAATTCGACAACCTCAAGAATACGTATTTAGATTCAAACAACATCCTTAAATTGAAGAAAACTTTTAAATCCAGTGATAAGGGCAAAAAACCAGACAATCAAACATACAAGCCTTCAGGCTTAGGTTATGAAACAAAGGGCTATGGTGGAGTGGGTCTTCATGCTCCATTCAAAACTATGATGCTGCAGCCACTGTATATTAAGGCCATGCCTAGTGAGGCAGACGTAGAAACAATAGTGACAGAGGTGTTGAAGGAAGTCGCTACTAGCCGTCTAAAAGACACTGAACGTGCTGAATTAAAAGCTGCCGAAGAAATTATCAAAAAACTACAGGCAGAGATATATAAGGCAAGTGATATAGACATTTATAAGCGCGAAGTAAACGAAAAATTTAGTCACCTGTTCAATGGTTTTGAGATTGATATTGATGAAGGTAGCTCAAAAGCAAAATTTACACATGACAAAATCGGCAAAGACTTCAAAGTTAGATTTAAGACCAAAGACGAGACGCCCATCTTCAATGACTACGACCAGATGGGCCACGGCTCTGTGCGAATAGCCATATTTCTACTAATGCTGATGCGTGATAAGTTGCATGGCGAAAGTGAGACAAAAAAGAATTTCTTGGTACTGTTCGAGGAACCAGAACTATTCCTACACCCAGTACTTACAAAAGAATTGCGATCGTTAATTTACGAAGTAAGCGATAGGGAAACGCCATTCCAGGTGTTGTGCGCCTCACACTCTCCGCAGATGATCGACATCAGCAAAGATCATTCATCTCTGGCGCGAATGGTTAAAGAAGACGATGGCACGGAAATATTCCAGGTACAGCAGGAGGATCTCAAAACTGACGATGAAGATACTAAAGAAAAGGTAAAACAAAAATTACACGAAATACTACGTTTTGACCCGTATGTATGTGAGTCGTTTTATGCTTGCGAAGTCTTACTGGTTGAAGGCGATACAGAGGCAATCATAGCAAGAGGCTTTCAACAAGTATTTAATGAATCTAGAAAAGTATATGTTTTGAATTGCCACTCTGTGAGCAACATACCTTTCTACCAGAAATTCTTTTCAAAGTTCAAGATACCTTATAGTGTGATCTGTGACACGGACAGCACGAAGGAACCTCTACCTAAAGGTTGGAATAACGATAATGAGAATCCAATATTTACTGGTGGCATACAAAAATCAATCTATGACCAATTCGCTATCGATAAGGTAACGGGTGTATCGCGAAACTTTTTCGTGTTTGACAATACATTCGAAACGCCCCACAAAGCTTTGGACGATCCATTTAAATATAGCTTTCCGGCAAGTGGTGGCAAGCCGTTTAATGCAAATGCCTATTGGAAGCAGCTAATCTCTGCAAAGACAGATGATAATGAGACTGATTTTAACGCCGTGCCGATAGTAAAATATTTGCGAAAAATAATGCTGAAAGGAGAATAGCATGCAACCATACGCAAACAATAGTGGAAAATCTAATGTAGTAGCCTATTACATAGGCGACGATTTTATTGTGGTTCAATTTCCGCATAATTCATTCTATAAATACAGCTACGCAAGCGCTGGCCAGGCAGCTGTCGAAACAATGAAAAAGTATGCCAAAAATGGATTTGGACTTGGTACGTTTATATCGACAAAGGCGACACAACCACCCTACGACTCAAAGGCATCTAGCCTAAGGGCCCTTATATGAACGAGATAATATGTCCACATTGTAAAAAGGCTTTTAAGATTGACGAGGCAGGTTATGCTGATATTCTGAAGCAGGTTCGTGATGGTGAGTTTGCACGCGAATTGCACGAGCGACTTGAAATGGCAGAAAAAGACAAGCAGAGCGCGGTGGAGCTAGCTAAGCAAAAGACTAAAAATGAGCTGCAAGCTGAAATTGCCAAAAGAGAAGCCGATCTAGCTGAGGTTAAAGCTCAGCGTGACGCTGCTGTAAATGAGCTAAAGGCTGAGAAAGATGCAGAAATTGCTCGCCTGCAAGCTAAAGTTGAAGCAGCCGAGACCGAGAAAAAGCTTGCTCTAGCAGAGGCTGTAGGCAAGGTAGAGAAAGAGCGTGACGATTTGACCAATAAACTGCAGGCCACCGAGATGGAAAAGAAACTGGCGGTGACAGAAGCGATTGATAGCCTCAAAGCAGGCTATGAGGAACGCATCAGCGATCTAGAAGGCGACTTGAAGACCGCAAACAGTGCAGTGGCACTATATAAAGATATGAAGACGAAGCTCTCAACGAAGATGCTTGGCGAGACGCTGGAACAGCACTGCGAGATTGCGTTTGAACAACTACGAGCTACTGGTGCTTTCAAGAACGCGCAGTTCAGCAAGGATAACGATGCCGCAAGCGGCAGTAAGGGAGACTATATATACCGCGAGTTCGATGAAAACGGCGTCGAGCTCATATCGATCATGTTCGAAATGAAAAACGAAGCCGATGAAACAGCCACGAAGCACAAAAACCGAGACTTTTTCAAAGAGCTAGACAAAGACCGGAAAGAAAAGAAGTGTGAGTATGCCGTGCTTGTAAGCATGCTTGAAGCTGAGAGCGAACTATATAACGGCATTACTGACGTATCACACGAATACCCGAAGATGTATGTCGTGCGCCCACAGTTCTTCGTCCCTGTAATCGGCTTATTACGTAACGCCGCTTCCAGTGCATTGCAATACAAATCAGAGCTTGCGCTTGTCAGGACGCAAAATATCGACATCACCAACTTCGAGAACGAACTCAATGACTTCCGTGATTCATTTGGCCGCAACTACCGACTCGCTTCCGAGAAGTTTAAAACTGCCATCGAGAGCATTGATAAGTCTATCGTGCAGCTTCAAAAGACTAAAGAAAACCTCCTCCGCTCAGAAGATAACTTGCGCATTGCAAATAATAAAGCCGAAGATTTGACGGTCAAGAAATTAACCCGTGGTAACCCCACCATGGCCGCAAAATTCGCGGAGCTAAAAAATGAGAGACAAGACGCAGAAGAATAAACACTGGTGGCTGTACGTGCTCAAATGTGAGCATGATAAGTGGTACGTTGGCATTAGCACTAATATCAAGCAACGATTTCAGCAACACAAGTCCGGCTTCGCTGGCGCCCAATGGACAAAGTTACATCCACCAATTAAGGTTCATTATGAAGTAGATTTGGGCGTAGTAGACATTGAACGGGCGCAAACTTACGAAGGTAGGGTCACGAGAAAGTACATGGAAAAATATGGTGACAATAATGTCCGTGGGGGTGACCTGACCGATATGGATGACTACCTAAGGCGTTTTGGTAGATTCTTTCGTAGAGAAGACTGGCTAGTGCTTACTACGATGATTTTTCTATTGATAATTATCCTGTACAGCATGGCTGATCGTTATCTACTTCATCCAGCTTGTGGATAGACTATATGCATATATGTGTTCGTACCATATATCACATAGGATAAGAGAAAGCCACTTCTGTATTATGGTTTGGCAGCTTTACCGGCGAATTTTGGTTCGCCGGTAATGGTTTCGCGTGTGGGGATGATGCGGGCACGTTTCTTGATGCCATTCGGCAGTCCGGTCGGAAGCAGGTATCCCTGCCACGCACCGCGCCCCACTTCGAGCTCGAGATGTAGTAGGTCCGTCACCTGAGGCTCGTCTTTGACGTTATACAGATAATATTCCCCAAGCGACAGCACACAGTCTGGCTGGTGCTCTCGATGCGACGACACCAGGATTTCACCGAAAATCGGCGGCTCGACCCACGCATAGACATCTTCATCCAGGTAGAGGACCTTAGTATCATTTTTTGTCTCTATGAGTTTGTGAGTGCCGTGTCGCTCAAGTGTAATCATGCCGTCCTCCTCAGTATGTTAGAAGTATGTCGTGGTTGCACCGCTGTGTCAGTGAGCTAGGTTACAGGGGTAATGGATGGCTCGATTGCTTACTGCGGGCGAGCAGGATCGTCCGCTGAAGGCTGCGGAGTTTGTGCGGGCGATGCCGGGAGCGTTTGAGTGAACTTCATTTCGTGCAGGGTATCACGGATCTCGAATATAGCATTTTCTACTTTGCGGTGCCGCATCAAGCGCAGTATGTAGAGCAACAGCACCAGGATAGTGACGATGATGAGCGGGATTACGATCCATAGGATCATCTTGGCAATCTGCTCCTGGATGCCGGTGGTGATGCCATGAACGTCTTCCGCCAGTGATTGCTGCAACGTGTCGATGCCCATTATGACACAAGTATACCTGAAAAATATTTGGGACGCATAGAGGAATTTGCTACAGTGAGGTCATGAAGCATGGAGAGCTTATAAACAAGCAGGAAATAACGGCGAAATAACCGGCAAAGAGGCCGTATAGATGAAGATACGTTGCCGCATAAAGCCGAATGCCAAACATGACGAAAGCGTCGATCTCGTTGACGGTGAGTATGTGGTGCGCGTCAAGGCGCCGGCGCAGGAGGGCAGGGCGAACGAGGCCGCCCGCCGCGTATTGGCAAAACATTTCGGCGTCGCTCCTACCCAAGTCACACTCGTCGGCGGGCACACATCGAAGCACAAAACATTCGAAATCGTCCGCTAAATATGTAACAAAAACAATAGAAGTACAGCCATGCGGCCTTTATAATAGTCCCCCATGGCAGAAAACGGGATATTTGACGACAGGGCGGCGGCATATGCCGTCTCGGGTGATATCGCTGCCGGTATCGCCCGGCAGCATCACGGCCTGCACATTGATACCGTTACGCGCGAACGCTGGCGGCAGCTCATGAGCGTCATGCGAGAAGTCGACACCTGGGCAGATAGCGGCACAGTCTCCACGGCTGAGGTACTGGGTGAGCTGGCCAGTTATCGGCTATTTGGCGAACGCTATCCTTTGCTGAGCCCCGGCGAACTAGGCCCGGAGACCCACCGCAAACTGGTCGCTCGTGCCCGCACCGTTCTGGCGCTGGGCGACATGGCCGCACATACACTGTCGCTTCCGCTGTTCATCTCGTACCGGGAAGGGGAAGCCGACGAAACGGTCCAGGCATTCGGTGACGTGGCGACTGACACGGTGTGGTCGCAGCCTGCTTTCGGGGCCGGCTTCCTCATCACCATGTCACACTTGGCGCAAGGCGCTACGCTGTGGGATTCGATGATAGACGGGCCAAAAGATTTCCGGACCGGCCGCCAGCGCATCGAGCCTGACGGCAATTACTACTATAGACTCCTGCGGCAAATCGGTTACCACGGCAAGACAAACGGACGCGCGCTATTACACCCCGCACCGGCCATGGCCATCCTGAAAAAAGGCGGCCTGCGCGTCGTTAACCGTTTGCGAAACGGCATACCCGACTATTCGACGCTGCGTATTCTGCGTTAGCGGGTTTGGCGCTCCGGCATGCTTCGCAGGTGCTCGGTGAGCGGATACAGAGACTGGACGCCATTTTCGAGCTGGTAGTAGTGACGTATGTAGGCGAGCTCGAGCGCGAGCAAGATAGCGCTCAGGATACCAAGCGGCAGACGGAGCTCCGGCATCGGCTGCACGAGGAAGGCGACGATCGAGCCGATAAGCAAGAGGGCGAAAAAGAACGCCACCAGCAGATGCACGAGCCGCTCATGCTGGAAATCACGCACACGGTCGATATGATACCGGTAGAGTTCGGCCCGCTCAGCCGGCGACAACGGTCCGGCCAATGCGGTGGTTACATGATTGCGGTGAGCGATGAGAGCGTCATGCATATGGGTAGTATATCGCGTTATAGGTTTTTGCTACACTAGCAGCATGGTATATGTGGCACTACTCCGCGGCATCAATGTCGGCGGCAACAACAAAATCGTCATGCGGGAACTCGCCGCCGCGTTCGAAGCGGCCGGCATGACGGACGTCCGTACGTATATCAACAGCGGCAATGTCATTTTTACTAACGATACCCATCCGCAGCACCGCCTCGCACCCCTGCTGGAGCAAACGATCGCCCGGGCGTATGGGTTCCACGTCGACGTGCTCGTCAAATCGATCGAGCAAATGCGGGATATCGTCGCCGTCCTGCCCGAAACATGGCGGAATGATAGCACGATGAAATGCGACGTCGTGTTCCTTTGGGACGCCCTGGATCCGCACACCGTCTTGTCAGACCTGGCACCGCGGCAGGGAATAGATGATGTCCGGACCGCTCCAGGCGCGGTCATCTGGAAGGTCGACCGGCCGAACGCCACCAAAAGCGGTCTGTTAAAGATGCTCGGCATGTCGCTCTACCGACAAGTAACCCTCCGTAACTGCAATACGCTGCGTAAAATAGTCGCCCTTATGGAGCAGGCGGAGTATAGTGAGTGATATGAGCACAAGACTAAACGCTGAGTGGCACCGCGCGCATCGCATGCGGAAAAATCCGAGCCTGGAACAGCGCATCGAGTGGCATGCGGAACACACCAAACATTGTGACTGCCGCAAACCGACCGGCAAGATTCTCGACGAGCTCAAAAAGCGCGGCTTGGCCGCCTAAGCCTGCGCCGGGACATCCGATATCACGTCGTGCCGCCGATGCGTCGCCAAGTAGATGATGGGCAGGATGCCTGCTGTATTAAGCAAAAGCAGTGCGACGAACCATCCCGGGTGGTTATTGCGGCCGGCACGCCATAGCGCCAGTCCTTTCCATACGAGTTCCCAGATCACGACGGTTACTATTAGTGCTATCTGCATGTCACTCGACCATGTATCCATCTCACTTCCTTTCCTTATGTGCTCCCGGCATACACCGTTGTTTCACTACTATACTATCCCCAAGCGAAGCACTATGTGAGCTAGCTTACAGTTTTGCCAGCATTACCGCTTGACTGACGAGTTGATTTGGAGCATAGTACGGTTATTACTAAGTGATAGGAGGGAACAAGCCATGCAAACTCTCAATGAAGAGATGAGCGGCAGTTTGGTACTACAGGGCGTCTTAGCAATATTATTCGGTATCGCAGCGGTGTTTTGGCCAGGACTCACGCTGGTGACACTCGTATATCTTTTCAGTAGCTTCATTTTGATCACCGGACTTGTCGATCTTGTCTTCGGCATCAAGAACCTGGGAGACAGCCAGAAGTCCGTTTTCAGCCGCTTCGGCGGAGTACTGCTCGGCGTCCTGCAGCTTGGCGTCGGTGTGTATCTGCTGCGGCATCCGCATGTCAGCTTCGCGACCTTCATCCTGCTCATTGGCTTTACGCTGATCGTACGCGGCCTGGTCGAAATAGTGCTTGGCCTGTTCGAGCGGGGCAATAGCGCCCTCTTCAAAATGGTCATGATCGTAGGCGGCCTCATCTCGCTCGCGGTCGGCATCATTGTCCTGCTCCAGCCGGTTGCCAGCGGTGTCGCCTTCGTCTGGATTCTCGGCTGGTACGCGCTCATTACCGGTCCGATGTTCATCGCGCTCGGTTCCGATGCCCGTAAGCTCGAAGCATCTACGAAGCGCAAATAACACTGCCGGATTTACCAATAAACTCCCCTTAAATTTCAGGGGAGTTTATTTTTTGTCCAAGGGCGCGAACTCCAGGGAAAGGGAATTGATGCAGTAGCGCTGTCCGGTCGTTTCCCGCGGTCCGTCGGGAAATACATGCCCTAAGTGTCCGCCGCAGGCCGCGCATGTAACTTCCACACGCCGCATGCCATGCGACGTGTCGTCATGGTATGCGACCGATCCGGGCAGTGCCGCATCGAAGCTCGGCCAGCCGCAGTGCGAGTCAAATTTCGTACCGGAAGCAAACAGTTTTGCACCGCAGTTCGCGCAAACATACGTACCGTCCGCAGTATGGTCAAGCCACTTTCCGCTGTACGGCGCTTCGGTCGCTTTTTCGAAAAGTACCGCCTTCTGCTTGTCCGATAAATTAGCATTCCTCATACTATACATAGTATACTATTAATATGGCTACTCTCATAATCGCCGGCTGATGTTTCTGGGGCATGGAAGAGCTTTTTCGCACGCAGCCCGGCGTCACCGACACAGAAGTAGGCTATACCGGAGGCAAAAACGAGCACCCGACGTACGAATTTCATCCCGGCCATGCCGAAGCCCTTAGGGTCAGCTTCGACGGGACGAAGACATCGACAGCGGCCCTTCTCGACTATTTCTTTCGCATCCACAACCCGACGACACTCAATCGCCAGGGAAATGATGTCGGCACAAGCTACCGCTCGGCGATTTTCTACGTAGATGAGGCAGGGAAGCAAGAGGCGGAGGCGGCCATTGCCCGAAACCAAGCTCTCTGGAAGGCACCCATAACGACGACTGTTGAGGCGCTCGCGACCTTCTGGTCGGCCGAAGACTATCATCAGAACTACCTACAGAAACATCCCGGTGGTTACACCTGTCACTACGAACGCACTTTTCCCGATGGCGGGTCGTAAGCTGCCCATTCCTTCATCATCTTGCTACAATAGTACTATGGCGACACTAAAGACAATTGCTACCAATGCGAACGTAGAGGATTTTATAGCCGGAGTCGATGACGCGGCAAAAAGGCAGGACAGTCTGCAGCTGCTCGAACTGTATAAAAAAGTCACGGGCGAAGCACCGAAAATGTGGGGAACGAGCATCATCGGGTTCGGACAGTACCATTACAAGTCAGAACGCAGCACCCAAGAAGGCGACTGGCCGCTCGTCGCATTTTCGCCCAGAAAGCAAAACCTCACGCTATACTTCATGCCAGGTTTCGATCTCTATACGGACCTGCTCGACAAACTTGGCAAACATACAACCAGCAAAGGATGTCTCTATATCAAAAAGCTGGCCGATGTAGACATGGCAGTACTCGAAGAACTGGTTGGACGCGCATACGCAGACATGAAACAGCAGCATACTAGCACCGAGAATAAGTAGGTATTGTGATAGATGGCCGCGTTAGCGGAGCTTGTCGGGGACGGGCAAATTTGCGACAATAGGCCATAGATAATCATAAGCGGGGAGCGATATGACGGCCACAGAAGAAATCATACAAATACAAAAACTAACAAAACGCTTCGGTTCGATTGTCGCGCTTGATGGACTCGACCTGTCGGTGCAAAAAGGAGAGGTGCACGGCTTCCTGGGGCCGAACGGGGCCGGCAAATCGACCACCATCCGCATCCTGCTGGGCCTGCTCAGAAAGACGGACGGGGACGCCAAACTCTTCGGCGAAGATCCGTGGAGCAAAGCGGTTGAACTACATAAAAACCTGGCATATGTGCCGGGCGATGTGAATTTCTGGCCGAACCTGACCGGCGGTGAAATCATCGACTTGCTGGGCGAGCTGCGCGGCGGGCTGGATGAACGGCGACGCGAATACCTGCTGGGGCGCTTCGAGCTTGACCCCGCCAAGAAATTCCGTACGTATTCCAAGGGCAATCGTCAGAAAGTCGCATTGGTCGCAGCCCTCAGCAGCGACGTACCGCTGTACATCCTCGATGAGCCGACCAGTGGCCTCGACCCGTTGATGGAGCAAGTTTTCCAAGAAGAGATCCGCGCGCTCAAAGAGCAGCACAAGACGATCCTGCTCTCCAGCCATATCCTGAGCGAAGCCGAAGCGTTGTGCGACCGCGTGACCATCATCCGCGAAGGCAAGACGGTTTCGGTGTATACACTGGCCGAACTCCAGAAAGAACACGAGAATCTCGAGGCGCTGTTCTTAAGCAAGTACGAGGGCGAATAAATGTTTGCCGGTACATGGACGCTCGTCAAACTTATTCTCAGGCGCGACCGTATCAAACTACCCGTCTGGGTTATTTCTATTACCGCTTTTTTGCTCAGTATGATTCCGCTGCTCCGCGACATATACGGTGATGCAGCCAGCCTGGCGACGCTGCACCAATCTTTTGGCACCAACGCGGCCGGATTGTTCCTGACCGGTCCGATGGACGGACCGACATTCGGCGCGCTGATGACTATCGAAACAGTG
>DAIPYY010000016.1:0-14798 GCA_036782475.1 Candidatus Saccharimonadota bacterium | reverse complement strand
GGCCACGCTTCTCGAACCAAGCGTCCGGAAGCTCCTCGACGGCACGGCAATGTTCGTACCCGGCGAGAAGATAAGCATAAACCTGAAAGACCTCAAGAAGCAGCTGCGCTCTAACGAGTCGTATGCGCAAGTCATAGACAGCCAGCTCAACAGCATTGATCCTCCGACTGAGGATGAGAAATACGATATGCAGGAACAAACATGGGGTCCAGCCCTGGACGTAGTTGATAAGGCCGCCGATTATGGAGTAAGGTCAATCAGCCAAGAGGACATCGATAGAGCACTGCAAGCTCTTCATGACGGTCGGAAGAACCGGAAGAAGCGCAAACATACCCTTGATTTCCATCCAGCAGAAGCCGTAACGGCGATGCTGGCAGGCATCCACCACACGAACCCGGAATACTTACTAAGGGCGTGGCACGGCGCGGAAAAGCCGGGGATCAAACAGCATGTGCAGCGGATAGCAAGCTTGCACGCTGAACTCCACCGCGGCGACACTGAGCTCAAAAGAATCCAGCGCATCAATGACGGTATGCAATATGAGCATAACGGCGATAAGGTAACAGAGCGTCGTTATGCCGATATGCGCCGGGAGAAAGAAACCGCCCTCCACATCACGGTGTTAGAGTTTATAAAATTTGGCCAGGATGTTACCAATTATCTCCTGTCCCAGGTCTACGAGAAGAAGCCGACTACCCCCCGATGGGAACAGCCAAAAACAGACGAACCATTGACAAAATGATATTAAATGTGCTAAAATAAATAGTATGGATCAAAAAAGACTGCCACCTTCTCCTGCCCAACTCGAAACAGCCTATTTCGCTGGCCTAGGGAACATACAAGGCGATCCTGAAATGCTTGAAGAAATCGGTATCCCTCTCGGCACGGAAGACTTTAATCGACATATACAATCTGGTCGTGACATGGCTGCCGCACTTTCGCGCAACGGAACTCCAGTATCGACCGATACTGTTAGAAAATTAGCAGTTATTTGCGGAGATTGCTGTGAATATGTATCTGCAGGTGAATCCTGTGAACATACGACTGTGACCGCAAAAGGAAAATTTGAATCACGGTATCCAAGGAATTAGTATGAAAGAAATGACATCTCCCGAACTTCAACCGACGTTGGAAGGCATGCCCGCCTCACCCCTCCATCAAAAAATGGCTGCCGCACGGCTTTTTATGCCTGAAACACACGGGCTTAATGAGGCGGAAATGATGCTGGCTCAAACTCCGGCAAGAATGGCAGCAGTATGGCCAGATAATCTCTACACTCATCTTGTGGGTCCGGCTGTCATCGTAAATACTACGGATTTTGAATGGCCCGGCAAGCAGGCGATACCGTACGGCAGAGGTTTCGATAAAACAAAGATAGCATTGTCAGGTAAGGAACGTTTGATATACGGCTATAGCTTCTGGGGTCTAGGCAATAGGGCAAGCCTGCGGGCCAAAGGAGCAGAAGAAGGAAAGTACGCAGACGGAGATATAGAAGCACCGACTAGGGCATCTATTCATGCAGTTGAAGATAAAATAGAGCGCATTGAAACATATCGTGCGGTACTTGCTGACGAGGGAATACTCCTAAGAAAGTTCATAGAGGCTTTACACCCTCGGCATATCGGCCTGCAGCGCATGGGAAGTGAGAGCGCGATGCGGCAAGGTTTTGAAGTATTAACCGGCACCATCATTGCTAATATGCTAGATGCGGTTGGGGATCAAAAAGGCTGGACCCCTCATCAGCAAAAACTTGCCGAAGGAGCGGTGATGGCTCGTATGTTGGCGGACCGGGTGAATAATCGCCATCTAATGTATGCACGGAAGCTATCTGCCATGCTGCTATCGTATGGGCAAGATAAATCAAACGCGTTTCGCTATAAAGTAGAGACAGGCAAAAAATATATCGTCGAAAATGGACCCAAGACGATAGTGTAATCGGGTACAATAGATAGGCTATGAGTTTTTATGACGATTTGCCGAAGCCGTTTTTTGTGTTGGCACCGATGGACGATGTGACGGACACGGTGTTCAGGCAAATGGTGGCGTCGACCGCACCGCCGGATTTGTTTTTTACTGAGTTCGTCAATGTTGACGGACTGATGAGCGCGGGGCGTGAACATTTGCTGAAAAAGCTTCGTTTCGTTCCTACGGAAGGGAAGGTGATCGTGCAGCTTTGGGGCCTTCATCCCGAAAACTTCCGCGCCGTGGCCGGGCAAATCGCTGACGGCACGATCGCGCGTGAGCTGGGGCTGCCGGACGGTATTAATTTCGCCGGCGTGGACCTGAACATGGGATGCCCGGCGAAAAGTGAAGTCAAATCGGGTGCCTGTGCCGCACTTATCAAGAACCGGCCGCTGGCGAAGGAAATTATCGATGCGACGCGCGAAGGCTTGGCTGGTCGCTTGCCGGTCAGTGTCAAGACGCGTGTTGGCTTCAGCGACGTCGATATGACATGGATCCAGTTCCTGCTGGAGCAAAACCTCGACCTGCTCACCATCCATGGTCGTACCCGTAAACAAATGAGCAAAGTCCCGGCCGATTGGGGTCTCATCGGCCAGGCGCGCGAGCTGCGGGATGAGCTGGGGGTGCAGACGCTCATCGTTGGCAACGGCGACGTGCTGAGCCGCGAGCAGGGCGAGGCGCTGGCCAAGCAGTATGAACTCGACGGCATTATGATCGGCCGCGGTATCTTCCACGACCCCTATGTTTTCGCCAAAAACTCAGCTTGGGAGGACTGCCCTCCTAACGAAAGACTCAATCTGTATAGGCGGCACGTGGAGCTTTTCGCGGCGACGTGGCAGGCGGGTGAACGGCCGGTGGTGACGCTGAACAAATTCTGCAAAGTCTATATCCAGGGCTTCGACGGCGCCAAAGACCTCCGCGAAAAACTAATGGCCGCCAAAGATACCGACGAGTTGCTTGAACTAATCGATGAAGCTATTCCAAATGCCGGTTAGAAAATCTTTTTGTTGCGGCCGATGATGTAGGCTGACCAAACGATAAGCAGGCAGGTGATGAGTATGCCGGCGAATGCCAGACGGTGGTGCTGCTCCGGCAGGCCGATATTCATGCCGTACATACTGAAAAACATCGTCGGGATGGAAATGAAGACCGAGGCAAGCGTCAGGATTTTGATGGTGCGGTCGAGGCGGTACGAATTGATAAGCGTGTAGGTGCGGCGGATGGAGCTCAACGATTTGAGGTTGGCTTCGCACGTCTGGATGGACTGGTCGTTGTTGAGAATGACGGTATCCACAAGGTCGCGGTGGCGGGCAAAGTCCGGTGCCTCTTGCGAGTTCAGCAGGTGGCGCAGCGAGGCATTGGTAGGCTGCAGGCTGCTCAGGAAATCGTTCATGTCGTCTTCGATGTGCACGAAGTCGATGAACGCGTCCGTACCGACGTCGCCTTTGTCGAGGTACTGCAGCAGCTCGCGCACCTTATGGCTGGCAGTGTGGATGAACGCGTCGTATGCGGCGTCGATGTACAACAGGATCCTCAGCATGAGGAGCGCGGGGTCGACGGCCTGTTCGGCGGTGTCTTGCATGACCTCTTCGAGACTGGGCAGATGCTCGAGGCTTACCGTCACCAGCCGTTCGTGATTGAGCGCAAAGAGTACCGGAGCGGTCTCGATGCCCGCGTGCTTTTTGTAGGCGAAGCGGGTGATGATGTAGGTATAGTCGCCGATGGTCTCGACGCGGGGAATTTCGTCCCGGTCGAGGGCGTCGCGCACATAGCGTTCAGCAAGCCCATAGGCTGATACCAAATGCTGTATCTCCTGCTCACTGGGTCCTTCGGCGTGGATCCAATTACTTGATTGGTTTGTTTCGGTTGTGGTCATCGTGGCATCTCGCTTATGCCTAAGTATACAATGCCGCCATGTGAAATAATACCGAATTTCATTCATGACCTTTTGGTGGGGGTACTTGGATTTGAACCAAGGACCAATCAGTTATGAGCCGACTGCTCTAACCACTGAGCTATACCCCCGCCAAGAAGCCACGAATTATGAATGACTGGGCGGTATTATCTGCTTCCGGACTCCGGAAGGACAGGGTAATTATACCATAGGAGGTGGTATACTATAGGTGGTATGACAAAAATGCAAACCGGTATGGAAAAACTCCGTGTTTACGGTGATAAGCTCTACCAATACATCCTGAGTCTCCGTGATGTGCGGAATGTCGGCACGCTCGCATTCCTTGTGCTGGTTTTTCTCGTCAGCTGGAGCGGTGCGCGTGCTATTCAGACGAATTACGGCTTGCAGCGGCAGGTGTACGAACTGCAGAAAAAGAATGACGTGCATCGGCTCGAAAACGCCAACCTGAGCCTTACGAACGACTACTACAACACGAGCCAGTATCTGGAAGTGACCGCCCGGCAGACTCTCGGGCTGGCCGCGCCCGGCGAAACGGTGCTGCTGGTGCCGAAAAGCGTTGCGCTGGCCCACACGGTGACGATGCCTGTCGACAAGACCGCCTCTGAGATCGAGGAAGCGAAGCCATTCTGGCAGCGCAACTTTGACGCATGGATGGACTTCTTCCTCAACCGCCCTTCAAGCTAGGCGGGTAAGGTGTAGGGCGGGTTGACAACAGAGGTGCTCCTTGCTACAATAGCATGGTTCTACAGATGCCGCGGGATGGAGCAGCGGCAGCTCGCATGGCTAATAACCATGAGGTCCCAGGTTCGAGTCCTGGTCCCGCAACCAAGAAAATACACCCACCTCAGTGGGTGTATTTTCTTGTTGTCGGCCAAGCCTCGAACCTGGATCTTTTGCGAAGCAAAAGCAGGTTCGGCGTAGCGAGTGAAGCGAAGAAAAGCAGCCGAAGGCTATTTTTCTGAGCGAATGAGCGGAGGAGGCGAAGCAGATGCCCTGGTCCCGCACTCTATTTCCGTAGGATTTTCTCCATGGGCTTGCCTTTGGCGAGTTCGTCGACTAGCTTATCGAGGTAGCGGATTTCTTGCATGGTTGGCTCCTCGATGTTTTCTACGCGGACGCCGCAGATGACGCCGGTGATGAGCTTGCGTGCAGGATTGAGCAGGGGAGCATCTGCGAAAAATGTTGCGAAATCAGTTTGTTTCTGCAGCTCGGCCTCCAGCCCTTCTTGGCTGTATCCCGTCAGCCAACGGATAATTTCATCGACCTCTACCTGCGCCCGGCCTTTTCTCTCGGCCTTGGCGATGTAATGAGGGTAGACACTTGCGAAGCTGGTCGTGTAGATGCGATGTTTTTCCATACTGTCTCCTTACTTATATTCTAACCTAACCCTAGCTCCGACTGCCCACTATAGCCGGTCCTCGCAAGACAAAGTGCTGTATTGCAGCTTCCTGGCGCCAGAGTAAACACATCGGGCGGCGGGTGCTATCATGAGACGGTATGCAGCGCATCATCGACCATTTCGAAAATATTGACCCGGTTATAGCGAGAGTCGTCACCGCGGCGTTTACGGGCGAGACGCCGATAACGCTCGGTGAACCGATCGCACCGGACAGGTATTTCCGTGAGCTCGCGAGTTCCGTGGTGAGCCAGCAGCTTTCGACCAAGGCGGCCGCAACCATCTGGCGGCGATTCGAAGAGCTCGCGGGTGAGGTCACGCCCGAACGGGTGTTAGTGCTTGACATTGACGATATGCGCAGGGCAGGCGTCTCCCGGCAGAAAGCCGGGTATCTGCAAGCAATGGCGGGGTCGGTCGTGAGCGGGGAAGTCGACCTGCAGCATATTGCCGGCATGGATGACGACCAGGTGATAGCGGAACTCACGAAACTCAAAGGCATTGGCCCCTGGACGGCAGAGATGTTCCTGATGTTCGGGCTCGCCCGGCCGGACGTCTTTTCGTACCTTGATCTTGGGCTGCTAAGAGCATTTGAAATCGTCTACGAGAAACCGGGCATCACACGCGCCGAAATGGAACTGGTCGTCATGAAATGGGCGCCGTATCGCACCTACGCCGCACTTGCCTTGTGGCACCACCGCGACAAAGGGTGACAAATGCTTTCTGTGCCGTTACCTGATGCGGAGGCGAAGCTTGAGGTTTGATAGATATTGTTCGGTGGTGATATTGAGATTGTTGCTCATGTAGGTCATGTGCTTCTCGACGAACAGGGCACTTTCCGACGATTCGGTAGATGTATAAATGCTCGCAGTGTTGAAGTTCGGGTCCTCGGCTATTGCCAGCAGCTCCCGACGGAACTCCTCCGCCTCATCGGACGCAAGAAATTTCTGCCGGCTCTGCATATGTGTCATCATGCTGCGGGCTTTGCTTTTTTGGGTTTCTTGACTTCTTTTCTGCCCTTATCTTTGGCCATGGCGGTTCCTCCCGGTAGGTCCCAGCTTTGAAACAAGCTGGTAACAACTACTAGTATGAGCCATTTTGGGTTTCTTTCCTAATCTCGCCAAGATGCTGCCCTGAAAAGCCAGCGCTAATCGCCAGTCCCTGTGATGAGTGTGCTGCGGCTCAAGCCCTTTCTTGCCGAGTCGTCCGCAGGGTGGTAGCAATAAGACTATGATCTGAGAGTGGGGGTTTGTTCATCCCGGTCGTAGGGTCCGCTTGGATGTGGCCGTAGGAATTCCGGAGCATGAAGCGATCGAGTTGGAATAGGGGCAGTCTGCTGGGCATGGTAGGCCGACGAAACGGATCGATATCCGTGAAGCCTTTGGCCTCGAGTGCCTGTATGGCGGAGCCTTCTGCCATTTCGGCCAGGCTCGGGAACACGTAGTTGCCGACAGGTAATCTGCCGAGTGTTCTCCGGTAGGGTGCGGATTGGAGCAGTTTCGCAATTCTTGTATTCCTGTGCATATCATTAAAATCACCCATGAGCATCGTCGGTACGTCGGACTGAGTACCTAGGTGGTCAAACAAATCGTCGATTTGTACTGCACGGTTCCATTTGCTCTGATCGTTCAAATAAAGACAGATGACATTGAGAGTGGTTCTGCCCAAGGTAAGCGCCATGCGCATGGCCGGTCGGGTACCGAGCCGCATCTCCTGTGGGTTTGCATCCAGATCTTGCCTGATTAGCGTCGCGAAGTGGAATCTCGCGAAGTTGTCGTCCGGGCGGTTTTCCTCAAACCACGCATCTGTAAGCATATATCCGGAGCGCAAAAAATCAGCCGGTGAGACGGCCAGGTGTCTGCCGCTTGCTATGGAGCGCTCGGAATCTTCGTGCCATGCATCGGGAAGCGCAACGACATCGTCTTGGCGCTCGATGAGCAGGTCGGCGATAGCGGTAGCCCGCCTAGGGTCGCTCAAGCCACCCCGTATGTTCCATGAGGCAAAACGGAGCTGTTCCGGACCCGAAGGAATGAGTGAAGGAACCATATATTAATTATAGCATAAAAATAACGATATGTAAACAAAATTAATGCTAAAAACGCTAAATATATTTCCGCGCAGGAATATGATTCATGCGAGTATAATACGGCGTATAACCATAAGGGAGATAGACATGCATATCTGGAAAATGCGGCCGAAGCTAGCAGCGTCGGCGATGGTGTTTGCTTTCGCGGCACTGCTCATTACCACTTCTTGTCCGGTGGGGGCGGCGACCAACCTGCTGAGCGGGCAAAAACAGTACTATACGGTGATGATGCGGTCCGACAAACAGTCGCTCGTATACGCAAAAGTCACATTTGAAAACCCGTCCACAAAAGACGCCCTCAAAACCTTCAGCTTCACGCTGCCGGACGATGTCGCCGTTAGCAATCTCTCCGTGCAGCAAATCCTCGCGAAACAGACCACCAAGACCTGCAAAACCTATGAAACGTACAACGAGTACAAAAACAGGGTAAGTTCGGTGTACGAACAGACCCAGACCTACTATGACCAGAACAAGCGGTGCATTACTTATGACGAAACCTCGGCATATGACGAGGATTTTGACTTCGACGCGAACATGAGCAGCTCGACGGACTATTACTACTACGAGTACTATCTCCGTCGTTCTACCGACAGCAAGTTTGAATACACGGACCTCACGGCCAAGCGGAGCGGTCAGACCTATACGGTCGAGCTTCCCACTCCGCTTCAGCCGAAGAAACAGGGTGCGGTCCTGGTTGCGTATACCAGCAAAGATTACATTTCGGGGAGCGTAGGCCGCTACCACTATGATTTCCGCACTTTCACTGCCAAAGAGCTCGTGAGTAAAGCCGTCGTCGCGGTCAATTTCGACGATGATCTGTACTCGACGCTTACTTCGTCGAAGCGCCAAGTGTCGACCTCGGCAGCCGGCAGCCTGACGCAAGGCACTTCTCTCACCGCCGACAGCGCGTATGAAAGCAAGTCGGTCGACGATATCCAGACTTCTGTCGGTCGAGGCGGGCGATACGTCAAAGAAAAAGCCCAGCTGCTGCCCGGTGAGACGTTTTCAGTGAAAGGCGTTTTCGCGACGAACAAGTTCATGCTGTATTTGCCGGGGATCGTATGGGGTGTCGTGGTACTATTGCTGCTCGCCGCCGGCACGTGGTTCGGCTACCGCCTGTACCGCCGCAAACACCCAAAGACGGATAAACCCCATCCTGTTCCGTCGGTCCAGGCGACTCCGACGCAGGCAGAAAAAACGTCCGCACCCGTCGTCACGGTAAAATCGGCGCTCTTTACCAGCCTTGCTGCTACCGGCGCAAGCGGGGCGCTCCTGCTCATCATCGCCGGCCTTGTCGCAGTGCTTGATTTTGACAGCTACAGCTCGACGTTCATTAGCTTCGTGGTGTTGCTGACAGCGCTGCTGACGCTTACCGTGCTGTTCGCTCTTCCCTTCGTCTATGTCCTGAAAGAGCACGGGCTAAAAGGGGTGTATAGGTGGCTCATCTGTCATGTGGCAGTGCTGTTCGTCATCCTCATCGCCGCCTGCTGTGTCTACGCACTCACATCGCAGCCGGATACCTACGACAGCGGCGGTGTGGTACCAATGATCGACACGACACAATAATACTTGACAAAACGCTAATGTTTTGCTATAGTGTAAGTGTAGTCATGAAAAACAAAAAGCGAAATTAAAAACGTTTCTCACGCACTACAAAACAGCAGAACGATCCGGAGCGCCCGGTCCGAAAACCGCACCTAAGCGGCAGCCAGTGCTCCTTCAGATACCAAACAAATAACAGTGAAGACACTGCGATAAGTGTTTGTTTGGTGCGGTTTTCCGAAGGTGCTTCGGTCGTCCTGGCAAAAACAAAAACCACCAAAAACAAACACAACCGACTCTCATCGGCACGCGTATGGAGACATATGCGCAGGCATGCCAGTCGCACGGTGAGCCGGGGAAAGGTACACGGTAAACACGTGACGTTGTTTGCCATTAATCGAAGCTGGGCGTATGAATTGGTGCCATGCACCGACGAAGCGATCTTGGCCATCGACGAGGAACTCGGGCTGACGTCGAAATAATGCCCGGTCATAAACACCCCGTGACCTAAAAAACACGGGGTGTTTTACCATGGAGCGGCAGGGAAAAGCACTATATGAATACAAGTGGGGTTCAAAGACAAGCGTTTTTCCGGTACAATAGAGCGAGCTTATGGCTGATTTGTATAATGATTTTTTGCACCAACCAAGAGGTGGGAGCGTAGACGGCTTTCTGTCCGGCACCGGGCAACAACCTCGCCGCTCACCACTCAAAGCTACCGGCGCGCTGCCTTCCGCCCCGCCGCTACGGCAGCGGCCCACAGCAGTTTCTCAGGAAACCGATGGTATCCTACCAACCCCTGCGCCCTCTATAGCTACGCCGGGTAACGAAATGAGGCCCCGTCCTATGTCATCATCTACCTATGCAGACTCCGTAGTGGCCGGAGACCGTCCGCGACAACGGGCCGTTGTTCCTGATGCCTCTGTCCCCAAAGAGCCGACCGAGAGAGCCCATCCGGCGAAAAAGAAGCGGCACTGGGTGAAGCGCTCATTCCAGGTGCTGGGCGTGCTGCTGCTTGTCGGCATCGTTGCGTTCGGCGTGCGGTTCTTCATGGATATTGCCCGTGCGACCGGCAGTAAGAATCCGTTCGCAGCCCTCGGAGCGCTGCAGCGGGCGCCGCTCAAGAACGAAAACGGCCGCGTTAACATCCTCGTTGCCGGCAATTCGGCCGACGATGAGGGGCATAACGGCGCCAAGCTCACCGACTCAATCATGGTGCTGAGCCTCGATACCAACAAGAAAACGGGCATGATACTCAGTATCCCGCGCGACCTGTGGGTCAGCATACCTGGCAAGGGGCACAGTAAGATCAATGCCGCCTATACGTACGGCGGAATGGATACGCTCAAAGAGGTTGTCGAAGACAACCTGGACGTGCCCATCCACTACACAGCACTCGTCAACTATACGGCGTTCAAGGACTTGGTTGATTCGGTGGGGGGAATCACCATTACCATCAAGAGCAGTGATTCACGCGGTATCTACGACTCAAGCCTCGACTGGACGTCACGTACCTGTTGTGCGCTCGCGAAATACCCGAACGGCAGCGTGACGCTGAACGGCAAGCAAGCGCTCAACCTCGCCCGCGCCCGCGGAGAGGGCAGGGGCTCATACGGCTTCGCACAGGCGGACTTCACGCGTACGGAGCACCAGCGGCTGATGCTCGTGGCGATCCTCAAAAAGATACAAAGCAGCTCGACGCTGTCGAACCCGGTCAAGATCAGTAATATCGTCAGCGCGATCGGCACCAACGTTACGACGGATATCGAGCCGAAAGAGATCCAGTCATTCTACTACTATGCAAAAGACATCGATCCGTCGAAGATCGACTCGTACAACATCAACACACTGAAGGGCAGTGGGACAGCGATGCTGACGAGCTATACGACCGCTGACGGGCAGTCGGCCTTGATACCGGCCGCCGGCATCGACGATTTCTCGGACATCGCCGCGCAGATCCAAAACGTCCTCAACGCCACTCCGGTGACGAAAGAAGCTGCCCAAGTAGTGGTGCTCAACGGCACCGATACTGTCGGCCTCGCACGCACACAGGCCGCGGCACTCACCAAACTTGGCATGGATGTCATTTTCCAGGGCAACGCTACCACGCAAACGACCACGACTATCATCGATAACAGCGACGGCAAAAAGCCGAATACCATCGCCGCGCTCAAGAAGAAATATAACGCCACCGTCGTGACGGACGCGGCCCTGACGGCGACGTATCCGAGTGCTGAAATCATCGTAATACTCGGCCAGAACGCCGCCCCCAAAACGACAAGCTCCACCACTCAGTAACCCCTTACACTAATGGATTTTGCAGACTCCAACGCTTCGAAATGATATTCGGCTAGTTTTATCTACGCAAGGGTTTGATAATTTTATACAACTCCGCTATAATCACCTCTGTTTTCTGCTCTTAGCTGGTGTCACCGCACTAGGGAAAAGAGCAGCCCAAGCGAAAACCACGTTTTTCGCTTGGCGCGATGAGAAAAACCGAAGGTTTGTCTCATTCCCCTAAGGCAGGGTAGCTCAGTTGGTTAGAGCACAGGACTCATAAGCCTGGGGTCGCGAGTTCAAATCTCGCCCCTGCTACCACAGAAAATGAAAAAACCATCCAGTAGTGTGGATGGTTTTTTGTAAACACTGCGTGGCTAGAAGAGAGTAACCCAGTCGATCGTGTCATATGATGGTGCCGCAAGCACTTTTTTGCCAGAACCGGTTGCGCCGACTTGGATAATTTGCACGGTCTTTGCTTTCGCATCTACCTTTGAGTATACGAGGGTATTGGAGCCCGGCAGCCATCGTTCTTGGGTGAGTGCCCCTGGTATGCCACTCTGCCAGTTGTAGCCGCTATCAATCGTATACGATTTCTTGTTACTCACCTTGAAAGCATAGAGGCCGGATTTCTTGCCATCCTTAGAGAGGGATTTCTGATAGGTAAGGTAGGCGCCTGTCGGGCTTATGCCGGTTATCATTTTGCTATTTTGGGAGGTGTAGGACATGACTTTCTTTGCCTTCTTACCGTTTGCGTCGGCGACATATACCTTTGCGGGGTAGAGGGCTTCTTCCGTATAGGTTATTTTCTTTCCATTTTCAGAAAGGTATACAGTCCTAAGATGTGCATCTTTAGACTTGAAGAGTATTTTGCCCGCTGCCGAAAGGATATAATCCCGATCTTTTATGTAGGCGCGGTAATTGCCGTTCGTGGCAGTATCAAGGAGAACAGTATTGTTTATATCTGAACTCAGCGTTGCTGAGATAGCCTTCTTGTTTGCGCCATTCGCATCGATGCTATACACCTTGTGTGTAATCTTCTTGTTGTTATATTTTCCGCTCTCGCACGGGACATTTCCCTCCACATAGTAAAGCTTTGGTGCGGCGGTTGTACTGACTTTTGAAAACAGGGCGTTTCTGGTAACGGTAGCGGCAACAGAGCAGCTATCGCCGTCATATTCATACGAATAGTATGGAGCGAAGTATCCGTATGAGATCTTTTCGCCACTGTTCGAAAGTGCGACGTATTCATTGGTGCCTGTGTGCTCGCCGCTGCCTTGCCATTTTTCGATCAGGACCCATTTTTGATCTTTTGAAACATCAACGATATCCTTGGTATCTGACGAATATTCTGTCGAGGTGGCAGCCGATGATGAGTAGCGGTAATATTTTTCCCCTCCGGCTTTGAGATGCGTAGAATACACGACATCGCTCGGTCCGGCCGTCGCGGCACTACTCTGCGCGATGACGTACGCGCCGATGGCACCGACCGCTACGAATGCCAGGACAGGCAGGATGAAATGGTGGCTGAAGCCCCATTGGTTTTTCCGGTATTTTTTCATTTTTATCCCTTTCGCGGATGAGAGATTGATGTATGCCAAAAATGTACCACGAAAGGGGTAAAAGCACAAGCAGAAACGAAGCAAATGGCGCTAGGAGCGACGTTTTCTTATGACATGCAGCAGGTCGATCATGATGAAGCTGATTATCATGAGCAGGAACCACGAGCCTATTTTCTGCAAGCTCACTATATGCCATGCCTGCAGCTGATCGGCGTAGAGCCACGCCCGTGAAAATGTCGCGATGTTTTCTGCCAGCCAAATGAAAATGGCGATGAATAGGAAAGCGAGCAGCAGCGGCATCCGGTGCCGCGCAATATGCAGCCGGTATGTTACCCAGGTCCGGCCATAGAGCAGCGCAGCCCAGGCGAACAGCGCCAGCCGGATATCCGGCGCGAAATGGTGCGAAAAGAAGTTGACGTAGACAGCGAGCGCGAACAGTATGGTGTAGATACGTTTCGGGTAGGGGGTGAATTCCAGTTCGAGCACGCGCCACGACCGAGCGATATAGCTGCCGACGGCGGCGTACATAAACCCTGAGTATAGAGGCACGTTGCCGGCGTGGAAGAGCGCGTCGCCCTGGTAAGACCACGAACCGATCATGCTGGATGTCTTGAAGAGTTCCATCCCGAGGCCGACGAGGTGAAACACGAGAATGGTGATGACCTCATATGGCTTTTCGAGCCGGGTGAGCAGCAGCACGATCTGTACGGCAATAGCGAACAGAAATAGCCAGTCGGCCCGGGCTAACCAGGGCAGTTCGACGAAGTGCGTCACGACGATGGCAGCGAGCATCAGCCCGCCGAATATCGCCGCCCAGGCTTGTTTGATACCGAACACCCACAGCTTGCCGAGCGGCCAGCGTTCGACGCGGTCAAGAATATGCTGCTTCGAGGTCTGCATCGCTCTTTATCATACCATTTAGGGTTTTATCCGTTTGAGTGAGGGCAGCAATGGGGGTGCCTTACTCGTGATGAAAGAGAGATTCCATCTTGCGATTGAATACTTTGCTGCAGAACGTCTTGTGGACGTCTTCGGCGACGATGCCGGCATAGGCGATTGCCCGGGGCTGTATAGCTGACATTTCGCGTAGGCGGTCTTTTTGTATAGTCTGTAATGTTTTGCCGTGGGCATTGATACCCAGGATGGAAACAAATGCCAAAGTGGCATAGCCGGTTACGGTGGGGTGGCCCGATAACAGATTAGGGGCGGCCAGAGCGGCGACCATGCTGCTCCAGATGGCTGACGATGTGACGGTTTTTACGCGGCTGCGGCGGGCAATCTCTCCCTGGGCCAGTTCAAAATAGGCGCTTGTCATTACTTCTCCGAGTTGCTCGGCGAGCGTGTGAGACATGACCTGCGACATATTCTGTTTGCTGACCGGCACATCGTCCAGTTCGGCGAAGCCACCCTCGGCGTTGGCTTTTTGGGTAGCCTGTTCAGCGGTCTCAAAAAATCCGGCATGTATCTTGATTGTGCTTTTTCTGGTGTCTATGCTCGCAAAATGGATCGATTCCAACCCGTCCTGACCAGGATAGTTCGTACTGCCTAATTCTGGAGAGACTGAAGTTATTTCGCTGACACCGGCAAGGGTGATGATGGTATGGGGACCGGACGGTGTTTGCTTCGCGGCTGGCATGTCACCGTCCAGAGTGTTTTCCCGGAGGGACGTAAGCGCATAATCTGCCGCGGCGTCATGAGTTACTCGCAGAGCACCCCATCTGAAGGGGACATGAAATTTGATCGCATCCGGATTGTCGTAAGCAAACTCTAATTTAGCCATACTCATGCCTCAAACGAAGAATGTATTGTTAAATTATATCACATAAAAATATTTTCTGCAACTAATGGAAGCAGGCTATGTCAGTAGAGCGGAACAGCTCCTGTATGCCGTCTTGGCTCGGCAAAATGGAGCGGACTACGAGCCGGTATCCTACAGCGAAATATACGGCCTGATGTAGAGGGCTACTTGCGCGGCAACAGTCCGGGAATTCGCAAATTTCGAAGTGTCGATCGGTTCGGGTGAAACGTCGTGCATCGCGAAGACGTCAAGCATGCCATAGC
>DAIPYY010000015.1:0-15447 GCA_036782475.1 Candidatus Saccharimonadota bacterium | reverse complement strand
GATGGCAATCCTGCCGCTGAATAACGGCTCAAGTGCATCGACGCGCCGCGGCGTGACAGTGATAAGCGCGTTCTTTACTAAAATGATGAGCAGTGGGACGGTCCCGAAATCTCCTCCATTCTCACGGAGTGCGAAGCGGACGTATAGATACGTCTGGTCGCCCTCTAGCTCCAAGCGAGGGACTTCGTCTTCGTCAAGGGCGTCCTCGAGATGTCCCGGTGTGAGGTCATACTGCTCGACGACTTCGGCAATTTCTTCTTCGGATGGGGCTTCGAGATGGACCCATACGCCTGAACGGTAGGCGTCGGTCGTAGCGATGGTGGTATCGCGAAGCGTGCGGTAATAGCGTGTAAGCATGACGGTTTTCTTTCGTTATCTAATCTTTAAGATAGTGTACCCTGTTTTGAGCTACTGTGGCAAGATACGGTGACGGGAATCATTTGGGTGCACCCGTGATACAATGCGACTATGACAGCCTTTTATTTCACGCGGCATGGAGAAAGCCAGGCGAACATCGACCGCGTATTTGCCGGATGGGCAGACTCGGTACTCACGGAAAAAGGAAGAAATGATGCGCGTGTCGAGGGCAAGCGTCTGGCTGCTGAAAGCGCTGCGTTCGATGTGATATTCTCTTCGCCGCTTTCCCGGGCATATGACACGGCAAAAACCATCGCTGAGGAACTGGGCTATGCCGCCGAAGGAATCATCAAGCTTGAAGAACTGAAAGAGCGCTCAGTGGGAAGCTACGAGGGCATGCCGTCCAACACGCTTGAGGGGCAACCAAAACATATCGACGCAATAGGCGAGGCCGGCGGCGAGACCAGACAAGAGTTTATGGAGCGGGTTGCTAAGGCGTTCGAGATTGTTCGCCGCGAATCGGCCACACAAAAACGGTGCTAATAGTAGCGCATGCCGGATGGTATAAAATGGCCATTTCGCTCTTGGAGGGCAAGAATCCGGAAGAATTTTTCCTGTTGCCATCACCCGAAAACAACAAAGTAGTCCCGTTTCCGCTATGAAAAAAAACAATCTGCGCTTGCGGCGATTCGGTGATCCCGTCCTCAGACAACAGGCATCGCTACTTGGCAAAGACGAGATTTTGTCGGATGACATCCAGAGGCTTATACAAGATATCCGTGAGCTCAATGCGACGAAGCAGTATGGCGTCGGCCTGGCAGCACCACAGGTCGGGGTAAGTATCGCGCTTAGTGTCATTGGCATTAAGCCGACACCGACCCGGCCGGACGTGCAGCCGTTCGAGCGAGTTATCATCAATCCATCTTACGAAGGTATCGGTCACAGAACAGGTATGTGGGAGGGCTGTCAGAGCGGCGGGCGCGGCAGCGATACGTTGTATGCGAAAGCCCTGCGGTATCGCCGTATCCGCGCGAAGTGGCTTGATGAGGATGCGATGGAGCATGAAGAAGAACTGGATGGTTTTGTCGCGCACGTGTTCCAGCATGAGACCGACCATGTGAACGGCGTATTGTTCGTCGATCGTGTGCGTGATACGCGTACCTATATGATGGCCGATGAATTCCGCAGGAGGATCGTCGCGAAAAAGCCGCGGAAAACTCACTAGTGTTACCGGGACACTACCGTGCTATCATGTGATCATGAAACGAATACTCAGCGGCATACTTATCATCATGCTGGGACTTGCCATCCTGCTCGCAAATATCAACGTGTTCTCGTTCCGGGACGTTCTGACAGACTGGTGGCCGCTGTTTGTCATCGGGGCGGGGGCGATAATGGCGTTTGGTAATCGTGAGAATTATTTATGGGGCTTGCTTGCCGGCGGTCTTGGTATCGTCTTCCTTATCAATAACTTGGACGTGGCGCATATCCGGATAAGTGATATCATCTTTCCCGCGCTGCTTGTCACGATTGGTCTGCAGGTGCTCGTACAGTCCCGCAGCCGTGTTCCTGAGCAAACCTCAAGTACGAGGGATGAAGAAGACGTCATCGCTATCCTCGGCGGTACCAGCCACAAAAACACCTCCGATGACTATCGCTCGGCAAAGATCACTGCTATCCTCGGCGGCACGGAAACGGATATTAGCAAAGTTACCATCAAAAAAAGTGCGACCATTAATCTGCTCGTCGTGATGGGCGGTATTGAACTCCGCGTGCCGGAAAACGTGATCGTAAAACCACGTGCCGGTATCGTGCTGGGTGGCATAGAGGACAAAACAAGTCCGAACGACAATGGCGACAACCCTATCTTGTATCTCGACGGCACTATCGTCATGGGCGGGGTAGAGATTAAACGATAGACAGTGCTCTCTGTTATTTGCTTCGTACGATCTTAAGACAAGCAACTGCTATAGAGCAGTATGATAGTAGTTGATTCCGGCTCTTGACATTTCATAGTACCTTGTATAACATAGAACTATGTATACATTACTAAAGAGAAAGGAATGCGCATGAACGAAGCAGAAGTCGGGCAGTATGCCGACCAGCTCGGCGTACAACTGCGAAAAGGATTCCTCGCGTACTGCGTACTCAAGGTGTGTTCGCATGGCGCGAAGTATACCAGCGACATTATCAGAGAACTGCAAGGAGCCGATCTCGTCGTCGTGGAGGGCACGATATATCCGCTGCTCAGCCGGCTGCAAAAAGACGGGCTGCTCTCGCACGAATGGCAGGAAAGCGAGCAGGGTCCGCCGCGCAAATACTATGTGGCCACAGAAGCTGGCAACCAGGTCATGACAAGGATGACAAAAGATATCAGCGCACTTAATACCACTCTGGGAAAGCTATAAAGGAGGCACTATGAACGAAATCACGCGAATCCACCTCGCGAAGACACCTTACAATATCGAGACGGCGGCATATGCCGTACTCAATGATTATCTGAACGCCATAAAAAAAGCACTGCATGCCGACGCGGACGCGATGCGCGAAATAGAATCACGTATGAGTGAGATTCTTGCCGAACGCGGTATTGCGGGCGAGACAGTCATTACAAATGCTGACGTCGAAGCCCTACAAAAGCAGCTTGGCGACCCGAAAGATTTTGCGGGTGAGGATTATGAAGAAAAGACGTCCGCAGCTGCGCCGCAAAAGCGTCTGATGCGCGATACGTCGAACGCCATGCTTGGCGGTGTTTGTTCGGGCATCGCTGCCTATTTCGGATGGGATGTGGTGATGGTGCGGGTCGCCGCGGTGATCCTGGCACTTATATCAAGCGGCGTCGCGATACCGGTATATATCGTGATGTGGATTATCATGCCCGTCGCCAAGACGGCGGCAGACCGCTTGATGATGACAGGCGCTCCTGTTACTCTCGGCTCACTCAAAGACACCGCTTCGTCCGGTGATAACCAGCCGAAGAAAGGCGAACCGCTACTCGTGAAACTGCTGCGGGGAGTGTTAGGTGTGGGACTTATCGCCGGAGCGGTCGCCTCAGCGATTACCGCCGCGGTAGCGGCAGCATATATCGCCGTCCGGCCAGAGGTGCTTGATTTCTTCGGGAGCCGACTCGAGATGGGTGTGTCGGTGGGGCTTATGGCACTGGGCGGTGTGATGCTCGCGACATTCTGTGGAATTCTTGCCTATATGGTCCTTCGCAAAACAGTCGAACGTAATCTCGTCATCGCGTTGATATTGGCGACGATCGTGGGCCTTGGAAGTTTCGGAGCAGGTATCGCTATGCCCATTACCCGCCAGGTAACTATGGAGGGTAAGCTTGCTACTACAAACACGACAAAACGTCTTGATGTCGATCTGTCAGGTGTTACCAGCATAAAAGCTGAATCTTCCAACTTGGAGATACACTATACCGTATCAGATACCCGCCGCGAGGCCAGCCTGCGGTACAACGACCTTATGGCGAAACGGCCCAATGTTTCATTCACTCGCCAGGGCAGCACACTCATCGTCAATGGCACATTCACGAAAGGCGCGGCGTGTGATACACCATTCAATTTTTGCGATGACAGGCCGCTTGAACTCTATATAACTGGTCCGTCCCTCGAAAGTATCGTCGCGGCCGGGAGCGAGATGACGTATGAGGCTACCTCGCAAGAAACGCTTTCAGTCGAGCATGATGATGGTTACGTCGGGCTGAGCTCGAGGGGCCGCATCAATACAGTGTCGGTAAAATCGGCCGGCGGATCGTTCAGCTCCGTGGACGCAACGATTGGCACAGTGAATCTTGACGCATCACGCAGCAGCAGTACGCTTGCAAGCGTTGATAATCTGAATATCACAGCACAGACTGACAGCTGCTCGTCGCCGGTGATAGTGAATGCGAATCATGCCGGCACCGTACTCGTGAATGGTCAGAGCTGGGACTCCTCCGTCAATTATCCCTGCCTCGCTCTCGGTATTGCTGATCGCTCAAACGACTAAAAGCGTCAAACACACTTCGTCACTTCTTGCTTTCTATGATCGTAACCCGCTTGTTGGAGCAGGCTGCGGTGTGGACACGGGCGCTATATGGGTGCTAAGTTCTGCGCGTTCTCTTGTGAGGGCTCGATGTTTATACCCTTCCGCGACAGTAAAGATCAGGCTTCCCAACGCCATGCTTCCCAAGATGGCGGCCGGGAGTGTCTGATACGGCAAAACATCGTTAATAGTATCAAGGCTTGATTCTATCACCGTGCCACTCGCGTCCTTAATTTTCGCATACGCATCAGTTGTTTCCCACGCTCCTTCTATAGATCCAACGCCTCGGCTGACTACACTATGTCCCCAGGCTGAAACGCCGGCGCCGATGGTATTCGCTGCAGTTGCTACGGCTCCCGCAAAAATTTTTGTTTTGCTTACCCATCGCTCACGATTAATATCTTTGACCCTTGGGCTGCCATTCTTATTCTTGCCAAATGAAACCATAAAAACCTCCGTTCTTCGTCATACCATATTCTCCTTGCGGCAGTATTGTCAAGCAAAGCAAAACAGTTTTTGGATAGAACGGAGGGCAATTCAAGAGGCAGAACGGACCGATGGACATAATGACAATGTTGTACACAATACAATATCAATCTGTCTTCGGTAAAAATGATGGTAAAAGCATAAGCATTTTTATATTCTATAAAGAATTTGACACAAAGAGAAATAAGTGTATATTCAAAAGTAACGCAGACGAGTGGGGAGCGCTACATGACGAATGTGCCCGTAGTGGGCCAGACACATCCGCCATGTAACAGCATTTATTATGCGTAGGTACATGGACGACATATGAGCATCGCTCTGTCAGGCTGTGTGCCTGCCCCGGTGACCATACGTCGTAACAAAAAGAGGGCCGTGCAGTGACCACTGTACGCAGCTACTTTTTCTTATTATAAGGAGCGAAATGTATGGCAAATCCTAACCACATAGCCGGCAATGGAAACATTATGAGAAAAGCGCCGTGGCTAGTTGTCGGAGTGGCCGCGGCTTCAGCGATCCACGGGTCGGGCGACGCCATTGCTAATTTTGATCCTATAGAACATACGACCTCTGTTTCGGCGATTATCGATGTGCCGCCGAGTATCACGAAGGCAGAGTATCTAAAGAAAACCGTCTTCGTGCGCTATAGTGTCGCAACGGCAGTGACGGCACCAATCGTCGATGAATGGAAGTTAAAGCAGGTTATCGCAGGCGTGACACTACCAGAGATTGCCATAAGCGGAACGACCACGGCTACATACAATGCTCCGCTCAAAAAAGCGAGGGAGAACAATCAGCAAGTCGACCCAGGAAAAGTGGATGAAATACGAATAGAAGGTGCCTTCAAAGATACCATTGAGCAGGCATATTATCCTTCCGCGAAGCGCTTCTCGCAGCTTACTGACGCCGAAAAAGCCGATCCGAGCATTCATCGCGTCCTCGAGCTCACTGTAACCGGCAAAGATCTTGAGTTCACGCCGGTCGTCAGCTCGAACCCGTTTCGGTATGCGCAGGCCTTCGTTACCCGTGAAGACTGGGGAGCGGATTTTGGTAATCTCACTGATTCGTTTAGGAAAGCATTTGGCTGGGACGAACAAACGTTCAAGGAGAATAGGCAGCTGACAGCCCAGCAAGTAGCCTACCTCACGGGTGTAAAAGGAGCTATTGAAGCGTGCGGGCCCGTCGTAATGAAATCAGAGAAGCTTGGGCAATGGACCACTGACGCAATCAAGAAGATTGTGGTCGGTAATTATAACCAGACGAGAACTCCCGAAGAGCACATCACGGAAGATGATGTGATGGTCGCCGTCGGTCAGGTGGACCCGGCAGTAGACAAGGCGCCTTGGGTACAGGAGTATGAAGATTCGATTAACGAAGCTGTCAATTCGACCGCTAGCCAAGGCGCCAAACTGGATGTCAGTAAAGCGCACATCGATACCGCCACAGAATGCAGCGTAGCGGAAACTGACGTGGAGAAACTTAACTGATATGACTATGAACAGGGAAGCAAGAGTTGAGGAACCGATTACTTTGACGCCCGATGTTATTTCGTCCGTATTTAGGGAAGAAGTACGGGATTTGCATGTGCGCCAAGAAGAGACGCCGGTACAGCGCGGTTTACGCCTGGCGGCGGTACGAAACGAACCTGCGCTCGGACAATTACAGTCAGGACTGGGAGCAACTGAATCGGTAAAACCCACGCCTACAGAGCAATCTCCATCGCCCGCTCGAGTTAGCGTAGTGCTCGGCCGCCTGCTGAGTAGTCCTAATCCTTCCGGCAAAGGAGTCGCGAAGATCACATCACCAGAAGTTGCCTCTCGTGATCTAGAACCGGAGCAATTCGGGCCGCTTGCCAGCGTACAACAGTGGATGGCCGTAGGAAAGGTAAGCGAAGGCGAAATACAACAACTCCCTAAAGATATACGGCGTAAAACCCTTCGTATATTACGGGACAGAGGCGTCGAGATTACTAAAGACACCTCCTCTCGCACTGATAAAATTACCCTGCAAGGTTCCGCGCCGCTCCAAACAGATATTGAGGAATTACCTGTGCCTGCCGAGAGCGTCACTGGTGCTGCGCGGACTGAAAGGAAAGTTACTGCCGGGCGTCTACTTGGCTGGATTGTCCTCGGTAGAGGATTGACGGTGAGGAAGACAGTCGCTGCTACTGCTGGTGTGGCCGTTCTCGCCGTTGGTGCCCATTATGCGGATGCCGTCACGTTCAATGTAACGAAGGACTTTTGCGATGCGAATAGTGCAATTTGTCTGCCTATTAAAGGTGCCATAAATTTTGTTGGCGGGACGTTTGATTTTATTGGAAGTGTGCTGCCAGGAGGGCGGGAAAAATGATTTCTTTTGACTGTTCGAATAACGTAATCAGGAGTAGATCATGACGACGAACAAAATTGAGGCGACAGGTCCGCCAGTGTCGCCTGAGGGACCGGATATGAATGGCGTGATTGACTTGGCACACCTCGGCTTGGAGCACATAAGACAGAACTATGCCCCCGGCAACAACACCCGCTATCTGCCAATGAGATTTTCTGCCCATAGTACTGCACCGGTCGAAGAACCGGTTGACCAGATGCCTTCTGCCTCTCCAGACATTTCCGCACAACCTGGCCACGATCAGCCAATGCATAAAGGATCGCCAGTACCTCCCGTCGGACCAGTCGTCAATAGGATGGGTATATATGAACCAAACACTAGCCACCAGCCAGGTGTAGCGCCTGTGCCATCGATGAATGAACTGGCTGCAATGATTTATGGGCCGCATAGAACGTTTGATCGAGTCAAAGGAACACTGCGGCACGCAAGCGATGCCTTGAAAAAGAGCATTACTCATAATCGGCTTAAAGTGATTGCTGGGGCGGCGGCAGTAGCGGTATTGGCGGGCGGGGCATTCGTTGTGACCAAAAGCCTAGAAGCCAAAGACGGAAATTCTTCTGCGGCTGCTGGCGCGGCGCCTAGCGTGGATGCTGTCCCTGTGCAAGGTGAACCTAAGCCCTCCTCGGCTCCGATTAATCTCAAAACGACCCTCACTGCAAAAAACATTTTGGGTACGACGCCTGTCTCGGTTGTCGGCGTAAATGCTAGCGGCACCGAGAAAGTCGTATACCCCGATCTCGATGGTAAGAAACACGAGATCACAACATTTAACGGCCAGCAGCTTTCGTGGTCAATCGCTCAAGGCTTTGAGTATTATGGGGTACCGGAAACAAACAAGACCGAACTGTTCACCGTTACCAAAGAGGACGACGTAACGGTCATCACAGTGGACTTGAAAAATTATGACCTTGAGGTCGATCCCACGTTTAGCCCTGGAATTAAGAACTCAGACAATACCGAAGACCAGTTCGCGATGAATTTGTTTGAGCCTGGCAATAATGTACCAGTGAGTCCGGAAAATCTTGACCCTTCAGTTTATATTGCCATACAGGCATTAACCACCAAGCTGCCAACCACACTAGATGAAAGTAAGTACGTCAGTCCACAGGCATGGTTAAAACTTCCTGATAAAGACCGAATGATTACGGCTGCCAAGCCAATAACGATAGTTGCCCTCAATGTAGAGCTGCTTGGACAAGTGCAAGATCCGAAAGGAGCCTGTGGTGCAGACGTGGCGACCACGATGCAGCAGACACTTGCTGACAATATTAAGAAAAATATAACAGATGTTTTACAGCGTAAAGGTCAGGATGTTACCAAGTATCGCATTGATGTAGTCGGCAACCTCGAAGTCAATGCGCTCGAACGGCTGCAGACGTCGGATTTTGGCAAACTATTTCAGTCCGCCCTGCAGGCAAAAAATCAATTTCTGCAGTTTAACGTTAACCAACTTACCTGTACGGTAACACCCGTGAGTACCACTAACCAGTAAAGAAGGAATATATACTATGATTGAAACACTACCTGAAGCAACGGAACACAGCGGTCTGGCGATAGCCGAACCGCTATCGGCTGCCGAAATTGCCGCTATCCAAGATGAGCGGGCGCTGCAACCGGTCACGGCAGTAATTGGCGATATGAACATGGCAAAAGGAGTCCATGAAACACTGGCCGAAGAGGGCGGGGAGCTGCAAAAAAGAATCCCCGAGTTTACTGGCCATGTAGAAACCGATCTTCCGGCGCTCATAAAAAACCCGGATATTATCGGCAATGACTCCGCCGCAGAATACTTGGCAGCTGTTGCTACGAATACCATGAGAAAAATTGAGAATAATCTTAGCAAACAGGCAGTGATTGACCAGGTAGAAACGTTGGTTCGCAGTGCCATGCCGGCGACGACGGAGGGCATGCTCGCACAAGATAGGGAGAAGCGCGCGGCGGTCGCTGCAAAAGCTGTTACCCAAGTTGATCAAATGCTTAGCAGGCAAAACGAAAAATTCGAAGAAAGAGATAATGAGATTGCGGCTAAAGTAGATAAGGTCGAACAAGCCAGAAATGCGCTCGCGAAGCTCATACCGAGGCTGGAGGCGGATATTAACTTCGTTGCCGGAAAGAAAGCTGCCATCACGCAACTACGCGAAGACATCGAGGGGATCGAGGCACTGGTCGAGTCGGATAGTGCGGAAATCAGGCGGCTTACCGCGAATGATCAAACATTGACAAGGGATTTGATTCGGACGACGGAATTCGCAAGGAAGCAAATCATCAGCACCGAGAAAGATCAGATAGCGGAAGAGCAAAAAAGGAAAGAAGAGAATAAGAAAAACAACATAAACACAATTTATAACAAAGGGCAAGAAGTCATAGGATTGGAAGAAGAGTCGAAAGAACCGAGCGCTCGCATCAATGAGAATAGTGAAAAAATGAGAGACTACATTGCAGAAGGTCTGGCGGCCATGCTGCCGGATGCTCACATTGATACGCTTGTGCGGCACTTTGAATCAAGTGGCGAAGCTGACTCGAAAGAAGCCCTGGAAGGGTATAAGGCCAAGCTTGCCTTGCTTCGTCAGCTACACAAGTCCTCGGGAGATACTTTCCAATTTGGACATGATCAGATACTTGAACTGGTCATACTGGCGCATGACGTTTTCACGCAGCATAGTGAAAACGCAGCAGCACTCCGTAAGCTTGAGACGCATAGTCATATAGCGGAAACGGCACAGGCTCTTCTGGACACTATTGGAAATATTACGGAATCAGAAAAAGAATCAATCGGACAACAGACTGCTATCTCGGCAAATTCTTTTGGCCTGTACGCGCAACTCCTCGCGAGCATGGACACAATCCGGGCATCACTAAAGGCGGAAGAAGCCGAGCTGGCTGACGCGAAGCGGAGTAACGAAGAAGCGTGTGTAGCCTTTTCTCTCGGAGGGATGGCGCTGCGGGAGGCGATCGCTCAACAGTATGGCCGTCAGGCCATCTTAGAGGCAGTGCAAGGACTTGTGGATAGGAACGAGAATAGCCAGGATGCAAACGAGAATAATTTTGAAAAGGTCCTCACCGAGCTGAAGCAAATATTCCAGAAGGCTAAAGTAGGCGACAAAGGTTTGGCTGCGCTTATAGGAGATGTCGCCGACATTGACACGGTATCAGGGGCTGTCAAAGACGCTGCAGCTATTCAGCGGGCGTTAGCAAGCATAGCGGCCATTTACCAGCAGGATATCGCGGACCTCACCATAAACAGAGATGTGGCGGTTGAGGATACGCGTCAGCAATATGCAACATATGTCGAGAAAGGTAGAGAGGCGATAGGAGCGGTCAGTGCTGCGCTAGTCGCAGGAGAAAAACCCTCGGGCGCAGCCAATATGCTTATGGGTCGCCTGCAGCCGCAGCTTGTAAGAGTGGCGGCGGAATCAATCGGGAACCAAGGACATGATTTTCTCGGCGCAATCGGTGAAGAACAGTTCGCTACGGCTGCGGAAGCCGTGCAACAAAGAATGTATGGAGCAGGGCAGTCACTGTCCAAGAGGCTCGGTATAGCACTTCAAACGGCGGCGGTAATCATCAAGGGCAATGGGGCTATGCATCATGCGGTCCAGGAAGCGATTAAAGCCGACCCCTTGCAGAGCCTCGTGGTCATGAGTGTCGGCAGCCAAGCCGTCGGGGCAAATAAAGTAAGGGCAATTGGAAAATAATAAAAGATAGCGGGAGGGGATACGATGACAACACTCGAAACAGCAGCAACGCCACTCGTGGCCGATGCGACACTGGAGTCATTTCGGGAGTTAATGCGCTGTCGGGAGCACCCGCTTGACCCTATCGTGAACCTGTATCAGCCCGGCGTTATGTTCCAAAAAGAAAGCAATCTGGAGATTGTCAAAGGGCTGCTGAGGTCTATTCCTGATGCCGCCATTGACAATCCGGAATTATTGGCTGAGCGCAACTCAGCCAGCCCCAAGGTTCATCCGGAAAGGCTGCGGGACTTCACGAAAGACGTGATAGTGGCAGCCATTACCCTGAACCAAAAACCCCACGCAACGCCCGAAGTGCGCGAGAAGCGTCTCGCCGCCTGCGCCAAGCTTGTGGATGTCTGTACACCTGAAAACAGCCGCGCTAAGATCCATGGGATGATAAAGGCATGCGCGGAAACGACCCGACAATCGACTGACCCGAGAATGCCGCTCGACCAAAAACATCATGTCGCGGATTTTCTTGAGGAATTCACCGGATATCTTGCAAAGCCGCAGCCAAGAGAAAAAGCCACATATGTTTTCAATAGGGTGCTCAGCAGTGCCCGGATTGAACCCGCCGAAATCATCAGTGGCGTGAAGCGAGCCGGCGTGACCGTAGCTGGTGTCGCAGTATTGTCGATGTCAAATACGTTGCCGGCCGCGGCGGAGGACGGGGACGTGATCGTCGTCATAGATAACCAAGACAAAGAAATGCCCGTTACTCAACCTGCCACACCTTCTCCTACGCCCACGTCGTTTGACGAATTGATTGAGCAGGCAGTGGAAAGCGCGCCAGGCCCTGCGAATACGACTGCTTCGTCTGATCCTACATCGACTCCGATTGTTACGCCGCCTACCGAACAGCCGGTAGCAACTTCTACCCCTTCTCCACAGCCGAGCGAGACGACAGAACCCACACCAACTTCTTCTCCCACGCTAGCACCGCCGCCCTCTCCGGAATCACCTGCCACATCTACCACGCCGACATCACCTATCGATTCAGCGACACCTACAATCGAGCCGACGCCGTCCACTCCAGAGCAGCTAGCTACGCCGAGTACCACACCAACAGCTCCGACAGCCGAAGCACCCACTCCTTCCACGCCTCCAGAAACTCCGAAACCGCCTGAAGCATTCCAGACTCCCACCGAAAACGAGGAAAGGGGAATTACCCTAGGTCGAAAAATATTCAGTATATTCACTTCCGGCGCAGACAAATCGGCTGCTGAGGCACTTATTTTGGGCAAAGCCGAAAACGAGGCAACTGGCTCGGCATTGCTTGTCCCCGACTTGACCGATCCGGCCGTCATTGCCGCAGAGCAACAGAGTCTCTTGCCGCCGGAAAACGCCGGCATAGCGGCAAACATACCCCTAATTTCCGGCGCGGTGACAACAGAAAAAACTCAACCCACCCTCGAAGAGGCTAAAGAATCAGCGAACGCTCTGGCTGCAGTAATGGATCACATGGTGGAGATAATGACTCCACCCACACCCACCCCCTCCAATGAAAAGAACGACAATTCAGACGAAGATACTACCAACGAATCAAAATCAGAAAAAGATATAATCAACCAAGCGTTCAAAGAACGTGTTGAAGATTTGGTAAAGCAAAGCAAAACTCCTATTAGCGCAGATAAGATTTACGATATGCTCACCAAAGCTGACAATAAATATAAACACAAGGCTATTACTCGTGAATTAGTGCTTTCTATGGCTTACCGAGAATCGTTGCTGGGCAAGTTGAGATATCCTTCAAGCGCGGGTGCGAGAGGGTTTGTTCAATTCATGCGTGGCACATGGAAAGATTGGGGCAAGGGCAAGGATATTATGGATGATGAAGCAAATATTGATGCAGCTTTCAGATATGCCATTAACATATATAACAATATTGACAAGAAATTCCCACACTTAAGTGTTGCCACGAAGACCAAACTTACGTTGTCGGGTTATAATGCTGGACCACGTTATGTCTACCGACATGGTAAATTGCCGCGCAACTCCTCAAAGACATATGCGAAATGGATATTTGCATCTGCCCAGAAGACGTATGACCATATCGCCAGTCGTGTTAAGCAATCCTCAAAGACGCAAGAAGAACGACCAACGGATCCTAACAAGGAAAGCTCGGAATTGGATGGCATTAGTTTCGAGAACGGCCAAATTGTTGAATATCTAAAAGATGATAAAGCTATACCCAACAAAGTCGCCATAAATACTCATGATGCCAAAGCGATTGCAGAATATTACGGTGCCAAATATTTGGGCGTAGAAGACGAGGCATATCGTCAATATTACAAGAATGGCAAGAAAAAAAGCGAGAAGGTGAGTATTTTCCTCGTGCAAGTGCCGACAAAATATGCGCGTAATGACAGAACGAGGGAACTTAATATACGGGCCTTGCCGGGACATATAGGTGTAGTGAAAGATATGCGTAAAAAAGGCTATAACGTACAAATCGGCAGTTCTTTCCGAACGGCTGCCGAACAACGGGCTGCCCGTAAGCAGGCCAGATGCGCGAATGATGTCACCTACATATGCCGCAATAACAGTGGCGGCGAAAAACAAGTCGCGCCAAATGGAATGTCAAAGCACCAGACTGGCTTAGCTGTGGATTATTCGAAAGATGGCGTTGTCATAGAAGATTGGAGCATCCATGCCATCTTGGTCAAGGTCGGGAAGCCGCACGGTGTCTACTTTGAGGTTACAGGAAGGGGCGCAGAAGCTTGGCACGGCAACACGAAAGATAACGACCGAGAGAATAACATCTTTTATTCGCAGAATTAATCCTATAAAGGAGCAATAGTGAGCAACCATACCCCCGAACAAATGCCAGGTTCTCCGTTTCTGGCATATTTCCCTCCCGGCAGCATTACAGGCCATGACAGCGAGGGGAATTATGTCGGGGTCATAATTCCTCCCAGCAGCATCCAGCATAACCCCAGAACCCGTGAGCCTGAGTTTTTAGAAGTGCAGCCGACGCCGGAAAGCGTGCAAGGGCTGATTGCTACACGTATCCCACCAGCGTCTGAGCTTGTAGCAGAGGCACATACCTCAGTATTGCCAATCGAACATGTGTCTAACAAGAAAAAAGGATGGTTACTGGGCATTGCCGCTACGTCGATTGTCTCGCTCGTGACTGGGTTGGTGGTGGGTCAGGGTGTCGGGTACGGCTCTGGCAAGAGGGATGCCGAAGCGGTTGCGAAGCTCGCCGCCAATCTGCCGCAAGCCAGCGCGACGCTCACACCTAATGGTAGCGGCGAAATTACTCCGAGTCATCAGGCCGATCCTAGTTCGTCAATAACACCGACGTCGGAAGCAACACCGACACCCACTCCTACCGAAACTGAGACTGCGGAACCAAAAACACCCCAACAGTGCGTGCAGGAAAATTTCACTGCCGCGCAACAATTAGGCCAGCTACTCATACTGGGCGTAGATGGTGATGCAAACAAGCCCAACAACATGGGAAATTCTGCGAAGATTTTCAACCAATACTCAATCGGCAGCGTAGTCGTGATGACTGCCCCGAAAGATCTATACGGCAATAATGCCACCCTGACTAACTTTAAGAACCAGCAAGACATTCCTATGGCCGTGACAGTGGACCAGGAAGGCGGCACGGTACAGCGGGTGGGGTGGCCGTCAGAGGGAAAGCGGATTTTGTCGCAAGAAGCGTTCGGCAAACTCTCTGAAGCGGAACGCAAAAAATATATCAAGGAAGTCATGCAACCGATGTATGAGTTCCTGAAGAAGAAAGGATTTGATGTCACCCTTGGGCCGGTCACTGACCTTGGTGTCAAGAAGAACAGTCCGCTACCCAGCCGTACCTTTAGTACTGACCCAAAAGACGTAGCAGGTCTGGCGGCTCAATACGTCGAAGCGGCCACAGCTGCAGGCCTGGACGTCTCACCGAAACATTTTCCTGGACTTGGCGAAGCAAAACGCAACGATGGTAAAAACGGGGGCAATACTGACCAAGCGCCCATGACAACGCCTGAATGGGAAACTATTAAAGATCGTTCTTTGGCACCCTACAAAGCGCTCAAGGGCAAAGTCCAATATGTAATGATGGGTACGCACACCGTCAAAGGGCTTGACAAAGGCCCGGCGGCACTAAGCGACGTGGCAGTAAAATTAGCGCACGAAACTATTGGAAGCGACGTGCTTGTTATAACAGATGATCTGAACACGCCGACTATTGTAAGTTACGAAAAGTCCCAGGGCGTAGTGTCAGGCATCGTTGCATCGGCTGTTATCGAGGCGCTGAAAGCGGGCGTCGACCAGGCGATGGTTGTCAAGCCGAACGCAAGTACGTGGGAGACACAGCTTAATGGAATCATAGAAAAAGGTACCGAAGCCATGAGCGCGGATGACGCTTTTGCACAGACAATCGTAGAACGCGTAAATAGGGTGCTGGCTGCTAAAGGGGTCGATCCATGCAGTATTTCGTAAG
>DAIPYY010000014.1:0-15593 GCA_036782475.1 Candidatus Saccharimonadota bacterium | reverse complement strand
CAAACCCAAAACGGTCCTTCTATGTGCGAGAAATGACACGAAAAGTCGAGGAGCAAATCAATTCAGTACGCCGTGAGCTAGCGAACCTGCAGAGTATCGGCATCATAACGAGCGATATGAGCAATAATAAAGTTTACTACGAAGTAAACCAACAGTATGAGTTTTTCTCGCCACTCCAAGAACTATTCGGCGGCAAGGCAATCCGTCCCAAGCGAGGCGGTAAGAAAACGACAAAGAGCAGCGAGCCGGCTCCCATCAGTGACGAGGCATCCGCTCTGAAGCATCTTGGGCAAGTCGAGGTTGCGTGTCTTATGGGGCAGTTTACCCGGGACGATCTAAGTGGTGTTGATCTGCTGATCGTCGGCAATGTAAACAGTAATGCTGTCCAGAAATATGTTACCGACCTTGAGGACCGTGAGGGCAAGGAGCTACGCTACACTATTTTCACCCTTGAGGAGTTTACCTATCGTTTACAGATCAAAGATCGTTTCGTCAGCAATGTCCTTCGTGCGAAGAAGCAAATATTGGCAGATGTACCGGGACTATTAAAATAACAGGAGTTTAAAACAATGGACATACAATTTTATGGCGCAAACTGCGTGACAATCGCAACGAAGCAAATCCGACTCGTGTTCGATGATAATCTCGTCGCACTTGGAGGAAAGCCGGTCGCGCGCGAAGGTGATATCTGCGTCTTCACCGCTGCCCACGGCACAGTGGAAAAAGCAAAGATGACAATTGATTTACCGGGAGAGTACGAAGTTAGCGGCGTATCGGTACAGGGCATACAGGCCCGTTCCCATATTGACGAAGAAACGGCCCGTAATGCCGTCATGTACAAGGTGACTGCCGGAGACGCCCGGATATTGATCACCGGACATATCTTCCCGAAACTTTCAGAGGCAAAACTCGAAGACATTGGTCTCGTCGATGTGATGATAGTACCGGTGGGGGGCAATGGCTATACGCTCGATGCCACGGGCGCTCTGCAGGTAATCAAGCAAATTGAGCCGAAAGTAGTAATCCCCACCCATTATGCGGATGCCGACCTGAGTTACGAAGTGCCGCAGCAATCTCTGACCGAGGCGCTAAAGGCATTGGGCATGGAGCCGAAAGATACTCTAAAGAAATTCTCATTCAAGCCGGCCGAGATGACGGACACGACACAGCTTGTCGTCCTCGAGAAATCCTAGCGGCGTAAACTAAGCTGGCAGCCAGCGCAAACCTGCTACTGACATAATAAAAAAGCACCCTCTAGGGTGCTTTTTTATGTTCGAAAGATCGTACGACTTAAGCCGCAACGATACCTTTTTTCTTCAGTGTGCGCAGCGCTTGGGTGCTGATCTTGACCTTTACTTTTTTGCCATCGACCTCGATGGTTTTATTCTGGAGGTTGGGCTTCCAGACTTTCTTGGTGTGGCGCTGACTGAAGCTGACATTGCTGCCATATTGCTTGCCCTTGCCGGTGAGTTCGCATTTCTGCATAATAATTTCTCCTAATTCAAGGTGTAATTGTATAGTTTTTAGTCTCAGAAGTCAATGCTCTCCTTGGAAAAAGTGCTGATGGTATACTACTAGGGTATGTTTGAGCAGCCCTCACTCTTTCAGATAATGGTTTTTGTCGTGTCGCTGTTGATCGCGATGACGGTTCATGAGTTCATGCATGCGTACGTCGGTTTTATGCTCGGCGACACCACTGCGCGTGATGAGGGCCGCATATCACTAAATCCACTCCGGCATATTGATCCTATGATGACGGTAGCATTGCCTATCATTACCTACCTTCTTTTCCATGCTCCGATTCTTGCAGCAAAACCGGTTCCATTTACCCCTTGGCGTCTTCGCTATAGGGAATGGGGGGCGGCGTTACTTGCGCTGGCGGGGCCGTTGTCGAATCTCGTCCTGGCGGTCATCGCGGCCTTGGCGGCGCGGCCACTTGGGAGCGACTCGATCGCTTACGAGATTCTTTTTCTTTTTGCAAATCTGAATATAGGCCTGTTTCTTTTCAACCTTATTCCTATCCCTCCACTTGATGGATCGCGCGTCCTCTATGCCTTTTTACCAGAATCAGCCCAAGAAGCAATGGAACGGATAGAGCCATATGGCTTTTTTATTGTATTCGCACTGGTACTGCTCGGCGGGTTCGGGGGCATACTGAGCGGAGCCTACACCTTTTTTATAGACATACTCTTCAAGTAACCGGAGTTCTATTGGTATAATAAGAGGGCTGGGGAAACACCGCTCCGGCAGTGCGTCAACTAATGATTATCTGAATACTAATCATTAGGGAGCTCAATATTTGGGTTGGCCGTGGCCAGCACGTGCGAGCACCCACCTTGAATCTTTTTTCAGGGCTAATCACGTTGACCCCCAGCATACAAAAAGACTCAGAGTGCTCTGAGTCTTTTTGTATGGTCGGGGTGACAGGACTTGAACCTGCGACCTCACGGCCCCCAGCCGTACGCGCTACCAGGCTGCGCCACACCCCGACGAAATGCGAACGCCATAATTATATCATTCAGCAGCCCTCATAGATAGAGATGGTAAAATATAACTATGTGGATAGAAACAAAACATGGACTATACAAACAATTTATCTTTACTGATTTTCATCATGCCTGGGCATTCATGGAGCGGGTGAGTGCAGTGATTAACCGTCTTGAGCATTATCCGCGCTGGCAGAACGAATGGAACGTTGTCGACTTTTGGCTCACATCAGAAGCGGAAGGGGGCCGCCAGATCACTGATAAGGACTGGGAGCTGGCGCATGAGATTGATAGCCTCCTCGACACTAAAGACTCGCCCAGTACGGAAACAGAAGTTGATAAAAACACAACAGAAATAACAGATATACAACTATATGCTGATGGTGGTTCGCGCGGAAACCCTGGGCCTTCCGCAAGTGGCTTTGTACTGCTTGATATGAACGGTAAAATTCTCAATAAGAAGGGCGTTTATCTAGGAATTACAACAAACAACCAGGCCGAATACCAGGCCCTCAAACTCGGGCTCGAAACAGCATTGCATGAGTTTGGTGCCCGTCAAGTCCATGTGTATATGGATAGCCTGCTCGTGATCAACCAAATGAAGAAAATCTTCAAAGTCCGTAACCGCGACCTGTGGCCGGTGCATGATGCGATTACGCAGCTTCTGCCGAAATTTGAGAAAGTCTCGTTTGACCATGTCCCCCGTGAGCTCAACAAACTTGCCGATAGGGAGGTCAACAAGTGCCTCGATGAGCAACAACAGATTTCCGCTCAGCACGTTGATGGGTAGTTTACCAGCTTCCATATGCTATACTCGGGGTGTTAGACGGTTAGCTAATCGCTCGTTCATTTAAGAACTAGAGGAAAGTCCGGGCAGCCTAGGGAAGGACAGTCGCTAACGGCGACCGAGGGCGACCTCAGGGAAAGTGCCACAGAGACAATACAGCAAGTCCATAAAGGGTTTGCTATCGGTGAAAAGAGTGAGGCAAGAGCTCACAGCACTGTGCGGTGACGCATGGTGGCGGTAAACCCTGTCCGCTGCAAGGAAGGGGCCTTGTATCGACCTAACAGTCGGTTTGGTGCCCGCCAGCCCAATCAAACCCGCTTGAGCCTGACGGCAACGACAGGCCTAGATAGATGATTAGCCTTGACAGAACCCGGCTTATCGACCGTCTGACAAAAATATGAAAACACCCTCGAGAATCATCGAGGGTGTTTTGTTCGTTCGCCTTTTCGCGCTATTTAGCGGCTTTTACGACCGCTTCAAATGCTTTTGGCTCATTAACAGCCAACTCTGCCAAGACTTTGCGGTCGAGGGTGATACCGGCTGTTTTCAGGCCTGCAATAAACTTGCTGTAGGTAGTGCCGTTCAGGCGGGCTGCGGCGTTGATGCGGGCATTCCATAGTGCCCTGAATGTACGCTTACGATTCCTGCGATCACGGTATGCGAACTGCAGGCTTTTTGTGACAGCTTGGCGGCCACGCTTGACACTCACTCGGTTTGGGTGAGACATGCCTTTTGTGGCACTGCGGATCTTCTGATGTTTGGCGTGTGAAGTGACTCCTCGTTTGACGCGCATTGTTAGGCTCCTAGTTTCTGCTTAATTATCTTGCTGTTCGTTGCGTCGAGTGTCTCGAGGCCGGCAAGCTTGCGCTTCCGGGCGCCGCTCTTCTTTTGCAAGAAGTGGCTGGCGTGGCTGTGACGCACTCGCACACGACCGTTTTTAGTGACGCGTACGCGGTCTTTGGTACCGCTATGAGTCTTGAGTTTTGGCATGGGTAGTACTCCTTATGACAAATGTTAGCTGTTTTCCATTAAGCTGTGGGGCTTGGTCAACGGCGATTGTGTCTCCCAGGCTGGCGATGACACGATCTGCTAATGCAAACCCGATATCTTTATGCGCTAGTTCGCGACCACGAAAGAAAAGGGTAATCTTGACCTTATGTCCGGCCTCGAGAAATCCGTTTACTTTCTTCATTTTTACCGCTAAATCGTGATCGCCGATCTTGAGTCCAAAGCGCATTTGCTTCATTTCGAGTGATTTGGCGGTCTTGCGATTTTTCTGCTGCTGCTTCGTTTTCTGGTAGTTGTATTTGCCCCAATCGAGAATTTTGCATACCGGTGGGTCGGCATTTGGCGAAATCTCGATGAGATCCAACTCATATTCGGCGGCGAGCTGTAACGCCTCGCTTCTGCTAAGTATACCGAGTTGTTTGCCGTCGGGGTCGATGACCCGAAGCTGCGGTGCCCGAATTTGGCCATTCAGGCGCGTACTAGTAGCGATATCAGATCTCCTTTATATTTTTAGTGCTAGCATTGTAACAGATGTCAGGCTAGGGGTCAACTGCGTTTGCTGTTTTGTCGGGGCTACGTCTAGTCATGAAATTGATGCGGTCGATACTGCAAAGCCTCTGCAATATGTGCCGTTTGGATCGCCTCCGAGCTGTCCAGGTCTGCGATTGTGCGGGCCACCTTCACTGTACGCATATAGGCGCGCGCACTGAGGCCAAGCTTATTCGCTGCGGTATCAAGCATGGTTTTTGCATCGGGAGTCAGCTTGGCCTTTGCTTTGATATCGCGGTTGGTCATATCGGCATTGAGTTTTGGTCCAAGCCGCTTTTCTTGGAGCTGCCGTGCAGCGGCGACGCGTTCTCGTACCGCTGCCGTGGTGTATTGCGAAGAGGGGCGCTCACTGAGGAGGCGACTGTTATCGATCTCATGAATGTCAACATAGATATCGATACGGTCCAAAATTGGGCCGGAAAGCTTGCGCCGATAGCGTGTAATGTGGCTGGGCATGCATCGGCAGGGCTTGCTTGTGCCATAAAAGCCGCAGGGGCAAGGGTTAGCGGTCGCGATGAAGATGAAGTGTGCAGGGTAGTCAGCCGTTTCTTTTGCCCTCGAGATGCTTACCGTCCGTGTCTCAAGCGGTTGGCGGAGTGCTTCCACTGTCGTCCGGTCGAATTCCGGCAGCTCGTCGAACAGCAATACGCCTCTATGACTCAGGCTCATCTCGCCCGGCTTTATAACATTTCCACCGCCGACAACAGCGACATTGCTCGCACTATGATGCGGTGAGCGGAACGGCCTCTTCGAAACGATTCGGTCGAAATCGTTGCTCGCCAGGCTATGGAGGTGGGTGACCTCGAGCATTTCGTCACGGGTCATTGGGGGTAATAAATCAGGGAGAATTCGCGCCAGCATACTCTTTCCGGTACCGGGAGGGCCTCCCAGCAGTACGTTGTGGCCGCCTGCGGCACTGATTTCGATAGCTCGCTTACCCAATTCCTGACCGATAACATCCTCAAGACCGACAAGCTCAATATCCTGCTGATCAGTTCTCGCAAGCGGTGCCTGCAAAGAGGTGTCTATAACGGAGGGTTCGGTGATTCCGTTCACGAACTGGAAAAACTGTGGTAAATCGGCGACTGAGATAAGCTTGACGTCAGGCACAAGACTCGCTTGTCCAATATTGGCTTCAGGGATGATAAATGTATCGATTCCGTGCCGTTTTCCGGCGAGTAATTTGCCGATGACGCCACGTATCGGCCGTATGATGCCGTCAAGTCCGAGTTCTCCCATCACCGCACAATTTTGCGGCAGTGTAGTACACTGACCAGTTGCGACGAGTATCGCGGCAGCAATCGCCAGATCAAACCCCGTACTATCTTTCGGAATATCTGCCGGTGCGAGATTGATTGTAATTCGTTTGCGAGGAAGGGTGATGCCGGCTGAATCGAAGGCGCTTCGTATGCGCTCTTTTGCTTCATCTACCGCTTTGTTCGCGTATCCGATAATGGTAATACCGGGGATATTATTTGCCATTTGGCATTCGATCTCTATGACGAGTCCGTTCTGCCCGGTTTCTACCAAACTCTTTATGGTGCGTTTCGCTTTCATACATTGATTGTACGAATTCTGAAAAATAAAACAACCCTGTAGGTAGGGTACAGGGTTGTCTAAATTTTGTTTGGCTGTGAAGCCAAAAAGCTTTTTTAGAAAACAACGACCTGCGAGAAGCCGTTGTTTTCGAAAGCTTTTTGTTTTTGAGCACTTTTTTTACTCAGTGCTACAGGAATAATAAAACGCATATGGTTGTTATGTCAATATCAAAATCGTTGTGTTTGCTACCTTGTGTATAAGTGGCGAACCGTCCAAAAGCCCCTCCATTTGTAAATGGTCAGTTTGGGGCAGATTGACAGGGGTAGGAAAGTGTAGTAGCATGGTTCATAGGTAAGCAAAAACAAAAACTTACTTTTCACCTAACGCTCTAGCCACCCTAAAGGTGGCGTGAGCGGTCAGTCAACGTCGAAGGCGGTAAGCGCTATACATTCATATAATTATTGAGCGCATTTACCGCCTCTCGGCATTTATGTTATCTGGTGCGCTCCATTACGCTATGGCGGGCGCGCCTTTTGTTGCAAACGATATGCCAAAAACGACATCTACCTCTACGAAGCCACTTGTATTTTGGGTACTCTTGCTGCTGATAATGACCCTGACCCGTCCTGCTCAGCTGCCGGTTGTATTTCTCGTAGTACCGTATGCATTGCTCTGGGGTGCACTATACTATACTGCGACCCTACTGCTAGATCGTATCCTCCTATCGCCTGATAATGTTGCTCGGCTGCGCCGTGTCCGCCACCTTTCCATGATTATTGCGACCGGCGGCTTGTGTTTTATCGCTCTCCAGTCGATCGGTCAGCTTACGCCGAGAGATGTCATCGTTGTTAGTTTGCTCATAGTGATCGGCTATTTTTATCTTAATCGAAATCGCAAGAGTGGACGGTAAGTTTTTCCGCGACTTTCCAGGGAGAGGTTCGGCATTGTATACTATAACGTGATGCAAGATTTACCTTTACCTCCCCAGACACCAGTCCCACCTACGCCTACAGCGGCCGCCCCGGTTGCTCCAGCACAGGGTGTTGGAGTGCCTAATCCTGCGGTATCATCTTCGGCGCAATCGTCAGATCCTCTGGCGCAGGCATCCGAGGCAATCGACCATACCGTAGCACAAACGACACAAAATCCGCATGCCCGATCGCAGGCCATTGCAGCGATAAAAGAAGCGTATCTAAAAGCGCGGTTTGGGGCATAATCATGAAGATGCAGGGAATTATCGACACCAAAGGAACCGGCATTATTTTCTCTGCAAGCAGGAGTGAGACATGTTGTTAAACATACCTCAGACATTGCATGAGAAGCAGAAATATGAGCGTGGACTTGAACTCGTACCGCTGTTAATCCACCTGCCTCCGATAAGTGAGGATATCGAGGCGGGGGGGCGTGATGTCCGTGACATCACCGACGAAAATATATCGAAGGCACAAATTATTTACAACATTATTGCCAGTACGATTGAGACCAGCCTCAAAAATCGTTTCCAGGGTCAGCGGCATTTCGGGTTTGAAATAGTAGGGCTAAAGGGCTTCGTTACTATGTATGCCCTCGCTCCTGTAGAGATGGTTGGCACTATCGAACAGGCAGTCACTAGCGCATATCCGTCGACTATTCTAGAAAAAGTTCCTGAATACAATATCTTCAACCCTATCGGTGGCATCAACGCGGTTGTGGGCGGGCACATGAACCTCAAGAAGGAATTTGCATATCCCATTGCTACCTACCAAGAAATAAAGCGCGATGCCATGCTCGCTATTTTGAATGCTCTCTCCACTCTCACGAATGAGGACGGAGCTGCCATACAGATCCTATTCCGTCCTACTGATGATGAGTGGCGGAAGACGGCGACAAATCTTGCGAGTGCAAAGCGTAAGGGCGCCAAAGGGCTCTCCGCGGCGGATTTCGCCAAGGATTTCCTGACCGCATTTACAAAAGCTCCAGAGTCGAAAGACGGGGGTGACAAAAAAGATCTGTCTTCGCTTGAGCAATCAATCGTAGAATCGATAGAAGATAAGACCAGATATGCCGGTTTCGAAGTCAATGTAAGGGTAATCGCATCTTCGAATATCATGCAGAACGCCCAAGCCATTGTTAATAATGTCGTCAATAGCTTTTCGCTGTTTAACGCCCCTGGTAAAAACGGGTTCACCTATAGCCCCACAAAAGATCTCGACGAATTTGTCACAAATTATATACTCCGGTTTTTCCCCTATCACAAGAAGCGCAACATCTTGAATACCGTTGAACTTGCCACGCTATTCCATTTTCCTGATCAGCGCAGCACGCCGACGGCACAGCTGGAACGCCAGGACTCAAAGCAAGTAGATGCACCGCGCAATATGCCGGATGATGGGCTGCTACTCGGCTACAACGTGTTCCGTGGTGTCAAGAAACCGATCCGCCTTGCCCTCACCGACAGGCAGCGTCATATGTATGCAGTTGGTCAGACTGGGACAGGTAAATCAACATTCCTTGAGAACCTGGCATTACAAGATATGATGGCGGGCAACGGCTTTGCATTCGTTGATCCGCACGGCGATACAGCGGAAAAACTCCTTGCGATGGTACCGAAAGAACGCACAGAAGACGTCATTTACTTCTGCCCCTCAGAGATGGATTATCCAATGGGCATGAACTTGTTCGAGTTTCATACGGATGACCAAAAAGATTTTCTCATTCAGGAAGTCTTAAACATGTTATACAAGTTGTATGATCCACAACACCAGGGCATCATGGGCCCTCGCTACGAAAGTCTTTTCCGTAACGCCGCCCTCACTGTTATGGCGGATCCCGAGGGGGGCACTTTTATTGACATTCCGAAGCTATTCCGTGACCCGCAGTATGCGAAGCAAAAATTACAATACGTAACCGATCCAAACGTCCGCGAATTCTGGGAAAAGGAAATGCCGCAGTCACAGCGCAGCAACGAATTTGGCGATGTAGTCAGTTGGTTCGTGAGTAAATTTGGTGCATTCCTGTCCAATGAAATGATGCGCAATATTATCGGCCAGACCAAAAGTGCATTTGACCTTCGTGAGGTCATGGATAACAAGAAAATCTTGCTGGTGAATCTTAGCAAGGGTCGTACGGGCGAGCTGAACAGCAAACTGCTTGGCATGATGTTCGTGATGAAGTTCCAGGCTGCGGCCATGTCGAGGGCAAACATACCCGAGCATGAGCGTCAGGATTTCGCGCTATATGTCGATGAGTTCCAGAACTTTTCAACTGACAGTTTCGCGACCATCTTGAGCGAAGCCCGGAAATTCCACCTGAATCTCATCGTTGCAAACCAGTTTACGACGCAACTGACGGAGGAGATCAGAGATGCGGTATTTGGCAACATCGGTACAGTCGTTTGTTTCCGTATCGGCCAGAACGACGTCGAGAGCCTCAGCCGCTATTTCCAGCCGCAGTTTGACGGCGATGACCTGCTGCGCATACCAAACGCAAATACTGTCGTGAGGACACTTGTCGGAGGCGTACCGACCCAGCCGTTCAGCATGGCGACATTACCTCCGCTCGGCAATCCGAACAAAGACCTCGCCGATGCCCTGAAACAGCTCTCCGCGGCAAAGTACGGCAAGCCTCGTGCCGTCGTCGAGAAGGAAATTTTCGGCCGTCTTGAGACGCGCGTGACACCGTCCGCCATGACTAACCCCTTTGCCTCACCGGCTGGGGCAGGGGGTACCCCTAATCAGTTTGCGGCGACGCCTCCACGCCCGGCTCAGCCGAACACTAATTCTTTCCTTGATGAATGGGTCGCGAAGCAGCAGGTGAATCCCGGCGTGAACCCTCCTCAAAATAGCGTGAACATGCCGGCATCAACTGCTTCACCGGCCCCTATGACGAATCCGTTTACACAATCCCAGCCAGCGCCCGTATCGCAGCCGCCTGCCCAGCCGTCCTATGCAGCCGGCAATATCTCAAGCGCCCAGCTCGATCAAAAGGAAGTTGACGATATAGCGGGCGAAATTAAAAAGAATTTAGCGGGTGGTAGTGCTCCTGCTGCCCCCGTCCAAAAACCGTCACAAGAGGCTGATATCCCGCTGCAGACTCCGCATGAAGGTGACGAGATCAGTATCGACAACGATGGAACTATCCATACCACCTCGATGGACACAGAGTGATATAGCCGGAACGTTTTTGCAGAGGCAGCTCTTGTAGAAACGTCAAAAAGACGTTATACTTGTAAGAGCGTTATTAAAGATTGGGATCAAAAACAAGAGGGGATATACCGTGGCCCAGCAAAAACAGTATTCAGCTGATCAAATTCAGGTCCTAGAGGGGCTTGAACCGGTCCGAAAGCGGCCGGGCATGTACATAGGAAGCACAGGTGTCGAAGGCTTGCACCATCTAGTGTGGGAAATCGTCGATAACGGTATCGATGAAGCGCTCGCCGGATATGCCACCGAAGTAAAAGTCGAAATGCTCGATGATGGCGGCATACGGGTGACCGATGACGGCCGTGGCATACCGACAGATATACACCCGAAAACCGGGAAAAGCACAGTCGAGACGGTGCTTACTGTGTTGCATGCCGGCGGAAAGTTCGGCGGCGGCGGATACAAAGTCTCTGGCGGTCTGCACGGTGTGGGCGTCAGCGTCGTGAATGCCTTATCGACGCTACTGATTGTAACGGTTTACAGCGACGGGAAAATTTATCAACAAGAATATCAACTCGGAGTACCCCAAGCGGATCTAAAGGTGGTTGGTACCTGCGACAAAACGAAGCACGGCACAGCGATCACGTTTTATCCTGATGAGTCAATCTTTACGGAGACGATTGAGTTTGGCTATGACACTATCCTCGATCGATTACGACACGCTGCTTATCTCACAAAAGGTGTCAGAACTACGCTTATCAATGAGAAAACCGGGCGAAAGTACAGTTTTTATTTCGAGGGCGGTATCAAATCATATGTAGCTAACCTCAACGTCGGGAAAGAGCCGGTCGATGAAGACATTTTCTACGTCGACAAAATGGTGGGACAGAACCAGATAGAGATAGCGCTCCAATACACAGAAGGGTTTAGCGAGACTATAAAACAGTTTGCAAATAATGTCTTTAACCCCGATGGCGGCTCGCACCTTACGGGTTTTCGTTCGGCGCTGACAAGGGTCGTGAATGATTATGCCCGCAAATCAGGCCTTCTCAAAGAAAAAGAAGAGAATCTAAGCGGCGAAGACACACGCGAGGGACTGACGGCGGTAATCCTCGTCAAGCTTCCCGATCCGCAGTTTGAGGGTCAGACAAAAAATAAGCTGGGCAACCCCGAAGTCCGTGGCCAAGTCGAGCAAGTACTTACAGAATATCTTTCGTATTATCTCGAAGAGCATCCGGCGATTGCAAAAAAGATAATTGGCAAGGCACTGCTCGCCGCCCGCGCTCGCAAGGCCGCCCGCGCCGCTCGTGAAAATATCATTCGCAAAGGTGTCCTTGACGGCGCTAGTATGCCCGGCAAGCTCGCCGACTGCAGCAGCAAGGATCCGGCCTCATCGGAGATATATCTCGTAGAGGGCGACTCTGCGGGCGGCTCAGCAAAAACAGGCCGCGACAGCAAAACCCAAGCAATCATGCCGCTACGCGGAAAAGTACTCAATGTCGAGCGTGCCCGTTTGGACAGGATGCTTGCCAACAACGAGATCCTGAACCTCATCAAAGCGCTCGGTGTGGGAATCGGCGACTCATTCAGTGTCGACGGATTGCGGTACCACCGTGTCATTATCATGACCGATGCCGATGTCGACGGCAGTCACATTGCGACGCTGCTTCTCACATTCTTTTTCCGCTACATGAAAGAGGTTATCGACAACGGCCATATCTATTTGGCCAAACCGCCGCTTTTCGAGCTCGTGAAACCGGGCCGCAAAAACAGCGTTTTTATTTATGACGAAGCGGAGCTCGAGACGGCGCTTGAAAAAACTATCGAACAGCGCAAAAAAGAGGGGCTCAAAGTTAACCCTGACGATGAGCGCTACAGACAAGCCGGTTTTATCGAGCAGAAACGGTATAAGGGCTTAGGTGAGATGGATGCCGAACAGCTCTTTGAAACGACGATGAACCCGGATAAGCGCGTGCTTGTACAGGTAAAGATAGAAGACGCCGAACGAGCTGATGCCATCTTCAACAAATTGATGGGCACAGAAGTTGAGCTGCGCAAAAACTTCATTCAGACGAATGCTAAATTTGTAAAGGATTTGGATATTTAATATGGACGACCAAATTATTGACGACATAACGCCAATTGACGCCGAAGACGAAGAGCGTCAGGAGCAGCGTGCAGGGCAGGTTGAGGTCATGAAATCCGACCACTCGCGCCTCGTCGAGCGCCGTACCGTCGAGAACGTTATGGAAGACAGCTATTTGCGCTATTCGATGAGCGTTATCATCGATCGTGCGCTCCCGGATGTTCGTGATGGCATGAAGCCGGTCCATCGCCGCATCATGTACAGCATGAACGAGGAAGGCTTACGCAGTAGCGCCCGCCATCGCAAGAGCGCTAACGTTGTCGGTGCGGTCATGGGTAAATATCATCCGCACGGCGATTCATCGATTTACGACGCGATGGTACGTTTGGCACAGCCATGGGCGACGAGGTATCCACTCGTCAACGGGCAGGGAAACTTTGGGTCCATGGACGGCGACCCGCCTGCAGCTATGCGTTACACAGAAGCAAAGATGCATCGTCTCGCCGATGAGCTGCTGGCTGACATAGACAAAGATACCGTTGATTTCCGCGACAACTACGACGGCACTACGCAGGAGCCGTCTGTTCTTCCGGCAAAGCTCCCGAATCTACTCCTGAACGGCCAGCTAGGTATCGCGGTCGGTATGGCGACCAATATACCGCCGCACAACCTCTCAGAAGTCGTAGACGCGACCGTTTATAAGATTGACCACCCCAATGCCTCGCTTGATGACTTACTGCAGTTTATACAGGGTCCTGATTTTCCGACTGGCGGCACTATTTACGGCGCCGGGTCGATCCGTCAGGCATATGCGACCGGCCGCGGTGGTGTGGTTACGCGTGGTACGGCTGAGATTATTGAAGGGAACAAGGGTAGGCACCAGATTGTCATTACTGAGATTCCATATGCATTAAATAAAGAAATGCTCGTCATCAAAATCGCCGACCTGGTAAAGGAGAAAAAGATTACCGGGGTAAGCGATTTACGCGACGAAAGCGCTCGTGGCAATGTGCGCATAGTTATTGACCTCAAAAAGGACGCATACCCCAAAAAGTTACTCAATCAGCTGTATAAACTGACCCCGTTGCAATCGAGCTTCCACTACAACATGATGGCTCTCGTAGATGGCATCCAGCCACGCGTGCTCGGGCTCCAGGATATTCTTGGAGAGCATATCAAGCACCGTCAGATTGTCGTGCGCCGACGTACGGAGTTCGAACTAAGGAAGGCACGGGACCGAGCGCATATCCTTGAGGGGCTCAAAATCGCCCTTGATCATATCGATGAGGTGATCAATACCATCCGTTCAAGCGAGACGACCGATGAGGCACAGGTAAACCTGATCGCGAAATTTAATTTGACTGAGATCCAGGCAAAAGCAATCTTGGCGATGCAGCTTCGAACCCTTGCCGGCTTGGAGCGCAAGAAGATCGAAGACGAACTAGCTGATCTTATGCGTCTTATTTCGGAGCTTGAAGCTATCCTCGCGGACGAAAAGAAGATACTTTCCATTATCAAGACCGAGCTGAAAGACCTAAAAAAGCAATACGGTGACGAACGTCGTACACGCGTCGTAGCCCAGGAACTTAATAGACTGAGCGACGAGGATCTTGTACCTGATGAACAAGTTGTCGTAACGCTTACATCAGCAAATTATGTAAAACGTTCGACATTGGCAGAATACAAACGGCAAGGCCGAGGCGGCAAAGGCCGGCGGGGGATGACTACTCGTGAAGAAGACGTTATCGAGCATGTTGTAAATGCATCAACGCATGATTTCTTGCTCTTCTTTACTAACAGGGGGCGAGTATTCCGACTCAAGACGTACGAAATCCCAGCAGCATCTCTTGGCGCAAAGGGTATAGCTATTGTCAACCTGCTGCAACTACAGCCGGAAGAGACAGTCAGCGCTGTCATAAACGTATCGAAAAGCGAGAAAGACGCCGCTGCCAATCTCATCATGTGTACTGTTCGCGGTGTTGTCAAGAAAACACCATTCGAACAATACAAAAACGTACGTAGCACAGGCCTCATTGCTATCAACCTTGATGAAGGTGATCAGCTGAAATGGATCCGTATGACGACTGGCGATAACGAAGTGATTATCTCCACTAGCCAAGGTCAAGCAATTCGGTTCCATGAGCGTGATGCCAGGCCAATGGGTCGCGTCAGTCGCGGCGTGCGGGGTATACGCCTGCGCACGGACGATCACGTGATCGGCATGGATATCGTCGATGAACACAGCAGCATTTTCGTTATTAGTAAGTACGGATATGGCAAGCGCACAAAAGTTGCTCAATTTACGCCGCATGCACGCGGGGGCGTTGGTATTCGCAGCGCGGTGGTGAATACAAAAACGGGCGAGCTTGTAGGAGTTAATACACTGAGTGATAATGACGACCAAGAGGTCATCATAATTAGCCAGAACGGCCAGACGATCCGCTTAGGACTCAAGGATATACCGGCACTCGGTCGCGCCACCCAGGGCGTACGCATCATGCGTCTCAACGAAGGCGACAAAGTCGTCAGCCTCGCCCTTGTCGACAAGTCGGACCTGCCCGAAGAGGACGAAGAAGAAGCTTCTGATGCGCCGACACCAGCTTCAGCCTAACTTAGCGTCGGAGCAGCAGGGCATATCTCAAAAGAGTAGCTAGTAGGTCGTCGTGCATGGCCTGCCTGGCAATCATAAGCATAAGTAAATACCCTAAATACTTGATGATTAAAATACTACAGCTTTGTTCAAAAACAGGGTTGACATAGGTGTTTTTGGTCTGTAGAATGGCTTCTTAGTGCTTTTGAGGCATTTTTCATATGCTCTCAAAACGGACGTTAACAATTGAGTAGTGCAAATCAACGTCAGTTCACTTTTGCTACTTCGGTAGCAGTGAATTGTTTTAGAAATTTCGAATCATAGATTCATGAAGTAAGTCAGCTTATGCTGATGCTAAGACAAATTCTTTTTTGGAGAGTTTGATCCTGGCTCAGGATGAACGCTGGCGGCGTGCCTAATACATGCA
>DAIPYY010000013.1:0-15622 GCA_036782475.1 Candidatus Saccharimonadota bacterium | reverse complement strand
GACACCGGGGGTTAATACTGTGCTCGCTGTCATGGCGGTGGCCGAAGCTGCGGCGGGCGGGGCAACGTTCGGCATCCCTGCTATCAATCCTTTAGATCCTGGATCGGATACCATCAAACAGGTGCCTCACCATATTGCGGTCGATACTCTTCGCGGGAATCTGAGGCAGCATATCAGCGACTACTTATCGCTCTATATATGGAAAACAGCTCGCCACACTCAGGAATTTCCGGAGTTGGTCGGGCTGTGCTACGGACATGACTTCTCCCCGCCATACAAAAGCATCAGGCGGGTCCATCTGGAAAAAGTCGTCAGGGAAACCTCATTCCTGCGGCTGTTTGCTGCCGACTATACATTCAAAAAGAAAGCCGGCGGCAAGATCTGCACGCTTACAGAATTCAAATAGGAGAGAGTAGCACGCTGCCGGATAATGTATTGCTTGAAAAATAGTAATAAAACTGCTATAATAAAGTAAATGACACAACCAGAATTAGTAACGCTTTTCGAACGTGAAGTAGCGTCTGGCGACGGAGAAATCCTCGGTTTTTCTGCGTTGGCAAGTTCCGTGGTGAAGGAGTGCAATGAGTATATAAGGGGCGCGGGCTATGAGTCGGTGTCCGAAACCATCCTCCCGCAGGTCATGATCCTAGGCGTCGTCAGAAAAGGACTTTTCCAGAGGCCGTATCCCATCCCCTCCATGATTAAGACCGCGCGCGATCCCCAGCGGGGTTGGAATCATGAAGACGCATTCCGTGCGCTTTGCGACCAGCATGCCGTCCGGCCTTTTCGCCCTCGTAATTATAGCTACTGGTTAGGCTTTGTGCTGCGGGAAGATGCGGCCGCCGATACGTATCACCTTGTACTCAATACTTACGGTGATCTGGACGGTATGAATACTGCCCGGCGCGCCGACATCGCCAGCAACCTCGTCGGCGTCTTGCAAAACGTAAAAGCATGCGCCGTCATAGAATCGACGGATAGCGTGTTTGATGCGAGGACAGGCAACGCGCTCACGGCTCACGAACGTGGCATCGATTTTTCCGTGCCCTGGTAGGTAAAGAGTCTGACCGGGTTTATGCTGATGGCAGGTGGGTCACGCCGTTATTCTCTGCGGAGAGCAGAGGAGCTCTCACCTAGGACGATCGATGCGGTCTGTCCTATGATGCGTAGATCGAATCCTAGGGACGCCTCTGTCGCGTACCGGTCCAATCCCTCGAAGAGCAGGGGAGCCACGATGTTTCTCTCAGCATCCCTTGGCAGGGTGCCGTATGGCGGAATGACGCCCGGCAGGCACATTCTTTTTATGTCAATGTATCTTTTCTGTTGCCTGGGACAAAGCCCCGACATCACCTCCTCGTGATCCACCAGAGTCAAGGGGCGTGGCCCGATCATGCTCATCCTGCCTCGGATAACGTCGATGAACTGTAGGGCATCATCGGCATGCCAGCGCCGCATGAAGGTGCCAACGGTACCCGCTGCCGGATGGGAAAAACCGTTCGGTGACGTGCCGTGCGTAATTTCACCGGCGAGCGTTTTCCATTTAGTGAAATCATAGCGGCAGTTTTCGTCTTGGATAATATTGTCGCGAGGCTGCCGGCATAACGCCTGACGGTCCCTGTTTTCGATCATCACGAACAGTTCAAGCAATGCGGCGGGAGCAATAGTTGGCATTGCCAGACATGCCAGCAGCTTGTCAAAGCGACGTTTGTGGGGGCTTCTCAGATATGCTTCGCCACGTAACATATTTATAGTATTAGCACAAAAATTATAATAAGTCAAGTATCCTTGTTTATATGGGGCCAACGCTTTTTGTTGCCATCGTCCACCGGGGCTTTACAAACCGTAATGCTTTCCCTATACTTATCCCTGTATCCCGCGTGAGGGCGTTGCTGATGTGCAATATGGAACGCGTGAACGTGAGTAATATTAATAATCTAAACGGAGGATTACTACTGTTATGGCAGGAGTATTTGACCGAAGCAAGCCACACGTCAACGTTGGTACTATGGGCCACGTCGACCACGGCAAGACAACCCTAACCGCTGCTATTACCGCAGTACTCGCAAAGAAGCTTCCCAGCGAAGTTAACAAACCAGTTGCGTACGATCAGATCGACAACGCTCCCGAAGAAAAGGCCCGCGGTATCACCATCGCGACCAGCCACCAGGAATACGAGAGCGAAAAGCGCCACTACGCGCACGTCGACATGCCTGGCCACGCCGACTACGTCAAGAACATGATCACCGGCGCCGCCCAGGTTGACGGTGCTATCCTCGTCGTTTCAGCCGCTGACGGTCCTATGCCGCAGACCCGCGAGCACGTCCTGCTTGCCCGCCAGGTCGGTGTGCCGAAGATCCTCGTTTTCATGAACAAGATGGACCTCGCAGACGCCGACCTCGTCGAGCTCGTCGAAGAGGAAATCCGCGACCTGCTTGAGAAAAACGGCTTCGACCGTGACTGCCCGATTATCAAGGGTAGCGCGACCAAGGCCGTCGAAGGCGACGCTGCCAACGAAGATGCCGTCATGGAACTCGTCAAAGCTATGGATGACTACCTTCCAGAGCCGCAGCGTGATCTCGACAAACCGTTCATCATGCCTATCGAAGACGTCTTCTCGATCAAGGGTCGCGGCACTGTCGCTACCGGTCGTATCGAGCAGGGTATCGTAAAAATCAACGACGAAGTCGAAATCGTCGGTATCCGCCCGACCACCAAGAGCGTCGTTACCGGTATCGAAGCATTCAAGAAGAGCCTCGACCAGGGTCAGGCTGGCGACAACGCCGGTGTCCTGCTCCGCGGTATCGAGCGTGACGACATCGAGCGCGGCCAGGTTCTGGCCAAGCCGGGTACCATCACTCCTCACACTGAGTTCGATGCAGAAGTCTACATCCTCAGCAAAGAAGAGGGTGGCCGCCATACGCCGTTCTTCAAGGGCTACAAGCCACAGTTCTACTTCCGCACCACGGACGTGACTGGTGAAGTCGAGCTTCCGGCTGACAAAGAAATGGTCATGCCTGGTGACACCGTCACCTTCAAGGTCAAGCTACTCGCCCCGATTGCTATGGAGCAGGGTCTGCGCTTCGCGATTCGCGAAGGCGGCCGCACCGTAGGCGCGGGTGTGGTGACCAAGATCACAAAGTAATCGACCAGGATTACCAAACGGAGCGCCCCGCAAGGGGCGCTTTTCATATGAGAGAAAAAATATGACTGCATTTGAAAAATTTACCGGAACAGAACTACTATCTTCCCCGACTGGCTGCGAGGACTGCGAGGCCCTCTGCCTGCGATCTATCGCTTCCGCGGTGCGGGATATCCGGAGCGAGGATCACAACGACGCTCTCCGTGCGCTGCTACGAGTGACTGGCGGCCGCGTAACCGGATCCATAGCCTGTCAGGCGGCAGGCTGCGAGCACACCGAGGAATTCTTCTCGCATCACTTCATTTTCGACCCGCTATAGACGGAAAAGGGATGTATACGTCGTCAAAAATACGTTACGGCCGGTCGGGCTGCCGTGGTACACTTACGGCAGTAGTTATTGAGGGAGCAAACAAACATGCATCATTACCGAAGCACGCACAAGGCCTACAGCACGCGCAACCGCGGCGATACCGCGAAAGGCGTCGGCTGTAGCTTATGTGAGAGTATAGAACCGACACAAATCGTACAGGAAACATCCACTATGCAGGTAATCAGGAACAGGGTGCCGTACGACGTATTCGACGCCCTGCGTACTACCGGTCGTCACTACATGATTGTCCCGAAGCGTCATGTTTCATCGATCAGTGAATTTACCGATACTGAGAAAATCGAGATGGTAAATCTCCTCGCGGAATACGAGGCAGAGGGTTTTAGTATATATGCCCGAAGCAAATCCAACATACACCGTTCGCAGCCACATCAGCATACCCATCTGATAGAGCTGACAAAAAATGAGCCGCGGCTCATGTTCTACAGTGCGAAACCCTACCTGCTTGTTACCACAAAAGGCCGTACATTGCATAAACAGTAAAATCTTGCAAAAACGAAACACCTTTGGTAGGATGTCAAGGTAAAACTAACAGCGCTGACTAAAAGTCGTGTCGGTACTCTCCATAGGACCGCCAAGATGTTACAGCGCCAAGCCAGGTCGAGCTGGCAGGAGCTACACTATGGCAGACGCCAAAACAGAGGCAGGCAAGCAGCGGATCCGTATCCGCCTCAAGGCCTACGACCACAAAATCATCGATCAGGCGAGCAAGCAGATCATCGACACTGCGCTGCGCACCGGGGCAAGCCTCGCCGGTCCTATCCCCCTTCCTACCCGGAAGCAGACCTTCACGGTCATCAAAAGCCCGCATGTCTACAAAAAGGGTCGTGAGCAGTTCGAGATGCGCACCCATAAGCGTCTCATCGACGTATTCGAACCCACGCCGAAGACCATTGATTCACTGATGAACCTCAGCCTACCGGCCGGATGTGACGTCGAAATCAAGATGTAATCTGATTGGGATACATAAAAAGAGGCCTCTCGGGGCCTCTTTTTCTACGGTTCTATTTTTTACTTCTTCGCCGGGTGAATGGCAGTGAAGATGGCTTTCATATCTTTCGGTGTCTGCCAGATGCCGATCATGAGGATGACTTCGGTGATCGCCACCACCACATAATCCCTCGTGACAAAGGCGGCGATGAGCAGGCCGAGGATAAATACCGCCGTACGGACCTCGAACGACAGGGCGCCGTCGGAGAACTTTTTGTTCAACGTGTGCTGGTCGATGCTGCCGTCGTGCAGGACGGAGTAGGCGACCTCCGCCTTGGCCTTCAGGAAGTTCGTCGCGAGCGAAAACCCGAGCGTGGCGACTGGGATAGCAGCGAGTGCCGGCTTGCCGCTGACCGCCAGGAAATACGCGACACCGGTGTGTACAAAGGTCTCTTTCAGCCGGTCAGTGAAAGAATCGAGCACCATCCCGGAGGTGTCAGCCGTCCCTGACAGGCGCGCCAACGCCCCGTCTACGGCGTCAAAGAGTCCGAAGATGATAAGCAGCGGTACCGCCCAGAGGAATTCGCCGCGGGCGATGAGGACGGCAATGGGGATATGCAGCAGTACGCTCGTCCATGTGACGAAATTGGCTGATATCCTGCCTTTTCCTACCTTATAGAGCCACGCCGCGACGTGCTCCATACCTACTTTACCTGCCATTCTAAGTTGTTTGATTACTGGTAGTTCATTCATAATCCTAACTATACCATGCCTCACAACTCTTGACAAAAGCATAAGGATGGTGTATTATAGAAAATTGTATGTCTGTAGAAAGCTTCCTGAATATACCAAGACCCCTCAGCCATCCGGCTATGCCCGATTGGTATGGCACTGCATTTGAGTTTCCTGGGGATGCCGAAGCATGCCTACGGAAACATTATGCTAACTTCGAGCCGAAACTCAACAAAGCCCAAATAGAGCAGATAGTCGGCGATGTCAAGATGGCGACGATCCAGACGACGGTGCACCGCAAGGAGCTTGAGGCCGCCAACCTCAACCGGCTTTCCCTAACAGAAGAGGAGACGGCCGAGTACACTGCGTTTGCCGGTCAGTTAGCACTAGCAGGCGAGAGCGTCCTATGGTTCGCGCAGAAAGCCGCCCGCGCCTTTGAAGAAAACAGAGATCCTGACCTGAAAAAGATCTCCCTTGAGCTTGGCGGCAATCGTCAGTATGGGCTATGGTCTGTCACAAAACAGGTTGATGAAATAGCATGGGAATTGCAGGAACAGCTACAGGGCCACTCGCAGGTGCTCAGGCTGAAACACTATGCGTATGAAGGTAAAACGCCCATACAGTATCGTTTTTGGCCGCGAGTGAATGGCGCGTGGGATTTGGACGAGGTCAATTCGGGTAACGTGCAGCGCCGTCGTGCCGTCGATGATATCACTGTTAAGACTGAGGGTGGTCCTATAGAGGTGAAGCCGTTCAAGCAGGCAAACGGCAATCTGGTATTTGATGCTATCGAAAAGGCACGTGTTGAAGAATTGATGCACCGCTATCGATCGCTGGCGCCGAAAGAACGGCATGAGAAACGCGATGCTCCCAACAAAGCTGACGCCTACGCGGGTACGATATTCCGTGAGGCGATCCGCAGCAAAGCATATAGCCCTCATTCCGTGGCTCCCATTGGTGCCGTAATTGTCATGGTGGCACATCGTCCCGAGTGGGCACCCTCCGAACCGAAAGATACAAAACAATCGTAAATGCTAGGAGTGGATGGACAGGCTCTCTACTTAGCTGGTATAATCCGCTTATGGCTAAACGAAACAAAAAGTCGAAAAAGCAAAATTCACAGGAGCTCGACGGCGTATTTATCCTCAAGATGGTGCTCTATGTCATCCTCGGCTCGTTATGGCTCAAAATCACCAAAGACGGTCCCAGTCTGCATCTTCCTATCCCCGTCGGCCTGATCGTCGGCTTGCTTTTTTCCACGCATGACCATTTCAGTATGGACCGCAAGATAGAATACGCCGTCCTCGTTAGCGCCGCACTGTTCGGCTACATCGCTCCGTACGGCATTTTTATTACACTATAGACAAAAGTTGACATAAGTGCTATAATAGTAAACATGGTTAATTACAATTGGCCCGATACGGCCGCAACGAATCACCCATCCGATCCGCCAAACCCCAGCCCAGAAGATATGGCGAAGGTGATGGAAGTGGTCTTCGGTGCATATAGGTCGGTTGCTGCATCAGTCAATCGGCCCAGTCTTGACTCGGAAGCGGCCAATGTCGAAGGCCAGTCCACTCAGGTTGACGGGAATAGCTCCAAGCGAATTGAATTGTAGTTTTTGCAACGGCTTGACAGGTGTTGGGTTTTCATGCTAATCTGTCATGAGTACAAACATTTCAGAAGGGTGAAATGGTGATGTGCGACAGGTCCGAATCTGCTTGACCAGAGGAGGAAACCATCCACCACCGCGTTTTTGTATCAGTGTACAAGATACAAATTCACTCTTCGATAGCGGGTGTTATGTATCAATAACAAACTAACAATAAGGGAGAACGCACTCCTCTTGTGTAAGAGGGCGTGCGAAGAACTATGAAAGCACTCATTACAAGGAAGGTCGGCATGACAAGTACCATCGCTGAAGACGGTACCATGCAGGCTGTAACCCTGCTTTCCGCTAGTCCCTGTGTCATCACACAGGTCAAAACCGATGACGTGGACGGCTACACAGCCGTACAGCTCGGGTTTGAAGAGGCCGGCGAGGGCAATACAAGCAAACCACAACAAGGTCACCTGAAGTCATCGGGAAAGATGCCGCGTATTATGCGTGAATTCCGCGTCGATGAAATCACTGAGGACCTCAAGGTTGGCACCGAGCTCACCGCCGAGGTCTTTTCAGTTGGCGATGTGGTGCATGTCACCGGGACGAGCAAAGGTAAGGGTTGGGCCGGCACTATTCGCCGCCACAACTTCCACCGCGGTCGCAAGACCCACGGTGGCCGCAGCTACCGTCGCGTCGGCTCGATCGGCTCGATGTATCCTCAGCACATCCTGAAGGGCAAGAAAATGGCCGGTCAGCTGGGTCATGAGCAAGTCACCGTCCGCAACCTCAAGGTCGCGCTGGTGGATGCTGAAAAAGGCTATATCGGTGTCGTCGGTGCCGTACCCGGCCCGCGCAAAGGTATCGTTATTATCAAAGGGGAGGAGAAATAACCATGGCAGTAGCGACGTATACCGCGAGTGGCAGCAAAGCTTCTACCCCCGCGAAATTATCCAAAGAAGTCTTTGGCGTTGAGGTCAAAAACCATCAGCTGCTGAAGCAAGCATATGAAACATATCTCGCCAATGGCCGCGACAACCTGGCCGTGACAAAGCGCCGCGGTGAAGTCAGCGGTGGCGGCAAGAAGCCGTGGAAGCAAAAAGGCACCGGCCGTGCCCGTTTCGGCAGCACCCGCAACCCGATCTGGCGCGGTGGCGGTATCGTATTCGGCCCTACAGGCGAAGAAAATTACACCAAGAAACTTTCGGTGACCGCCAAGCGCACTGCGCTGCGCCAAGCTCTCAGCCTCGCCGCTGAAGCCGGCAAAATCAACGTCATCGAAAAGCTTGCCAGTAAAGACGGCAAGACCGCTGAAATCGCGAAACTCATGGAGAAACTCGGTGCGACCCGCAGCACGCTCGTCGTTGTCGCCGACAAGACGGACGAGCTCGTACGCGCTACCCGTAACCTCCAGGAAGTAAAACTCGTCAACGCTACATACCTTAATGTCTTTGACATCCTGAACGCGCACCAGGTCATCCTGACCGCCGATGCTGTCAAGTCCGTCGAGGAATGGCTAGGAGGTAACAAATAATGCACGTACTGAAACCGCGTATGAGCGAGAAATCATTTGCGCTCAGCCAGACGACCAACACTTTCGCCATCGATGTGCCTGCCGGTCTCGACAGCGTCGAGGTGGCAAAAGCCGTTGAGAAACAATTCGAAGTGAAAGTCGCGAAGGTCCGCATGGTCAACCGCAAGGGGAAAACCAAGCGTGTCATCAACACTACCGGCCGCCGTTCAAGCAATCGGAGCGGTGTCAAAGCCGATGTCCGTAAGGCGTACGTCACTCTTGCCGAAGGCAGTCACTTGCCATTCTTCGCCGCCGAAGAAAAAGAGATAGAAGACGCCAAGAAAGAAGCCGAGAAGCAAGCCAAGAAGGCTGAGAAGAAAGCCGACAAAAAGGAAGCGAAAGCTCCCGCTAAGAAGCCGGCAAAGGAGACGAAATAATGGCGATCAAGCAGTATAATCCAACGACGCCGGGCCGCCGTGGTATGAGCAGCAATGATTTCGATGCTGTGACTACCAAAAAGCCGGTACGTTCGCTCATCGTTATGCAGCGCCGCGGCAATGGCCGCAACAACCAGGGTCGTATCACGACTCGTCACAAGGGCGGTGGTACGAAACAGTATTATCGCAAGGTAAACTTCGGATTTACCGGCGAAGGCGTTATCGAGCATATCGAATACGACCCGAACCGCAGTGCCCGTATTGCGCGCGTCAAAGATAGTGAAGGTAACTACCACTACATTCTTGCCGCGAACGGCATGCAGCAGGGCCAGAAAATTACTTCCAGCGCAGAGGCTCCGATCGAGAATGGCAACCGCCTTCCGCTCAGGAACATCCCTGTCGGTGCGACCATCCATGCCATCGAGCTGCAGCCCGGCCGCGGTGCCCAGATGGTACGCAGCGCCGGCAATGGCGCCCAGCTGATGAACAAAGAGGGCGATTACGGTCAGGTGCGTTTGCCGAGCGGTGAAGTCCGCTTGGTGCACCTCGATTGCACCGCCTCGCTTGGCACCATCGGAAACGAACAGCATCAGAACGTCAAAATCGGCAAAGCCGGCCGCAACCGTCACTTAGGCAAGCGTCCGACCGTCCGCGGTGTCGTCATGAATGCTGTCGACCACCCGCACGGTGGTGGTGACGGCGGCCGTCACCGTATGGCCAAGGCGCCTCGTACCCCATGGGGCCAGAAGACCCTGGGCTACAAGACCCGCCGCCGCAAGTCGACGAATAATATGATCGTAAGAAGCCGCCACGCGGCCAAGAGGAAATAACCGATGAGTCGTTCACTGAAGAAAGGACCATTTATCGATCCGAAGCTCGCGAAGAAAGTCGCGGCGCTTGGTCCAGAGGATCGCACTATCATCAAGACTTGGGCGCGTGCCAGTACGGTATCGCCTGACATGGTCGGCAAGACCATTGCCGTCCATAACGGAAAAGTGCATGTGCCGGTGTTTATCACCGAAAACATGGTCGGCCACAAGCTCGGCGAGTTCAGCCCGACTCGGAAATTCCGAAGTCACGGCGGTAAGCTGGCGAAAGGAGCGAAATAATGGCTGTTAAAGCAGAGAGCAAAAACGTTCGCATCAGCCCGCGCAAAGTCGCGGCGGTGGCTGCGCTCGTTCGCGGCCGCACTGTTGCCGATGCCATCGTCATCTTGGAGCACACCCCACGCCGTGCCGCACTGTCAGTACTGAAGACCATCAAGAGTGCACAGGCGAATGCCGCTCATAATCACAATTACAAAGCCGACACCCTCCGGATCACGGAGATTACCGTTAATCATGGTAACCGCATGAAGCGCTATCGCCCCGCGGCGATGGGCCGGGCCCTGCCGTATGTCAAGCGGAGCAGCCACATCCGGGTGTTGGTCGACGGTGAAGTCCGTCCGGCGAAAAAACCAACTGCTGAAAAGCCAGCAGCTAAGAAGCAGAGTAAACAATGGGACAGAAAGTAAATCCTATTTCTATGCGCCTGCAAGCCAACAAAGATTGGCGAAGCAAGTGGTTTGTCGGCAAGCGGGACTATGCCGCCTACCTGGCGCAAGACCTGAAGGTCCGCAAGCTCGTGCAGTCGAAATTCGGCTCGCGCGGCGCTATCAACAAAGTTGACATTGAGCGCTCACCGAGTCTGGTGACCGTCAGCATCGCAACCGCAAAAGCCGGTGTTGTCATCGGCCGTGGCGGCCAGGGAGCCCAGGAGCTCAAGGCCGCAGTCGAGAAAATCTACGGCGTGCCGGTACGTGTCAACATCGAAGAAGTCAAAAAACCTGACCTGTATGCAAAACTCGTCGCAGAGAATATCGCTCACCAACTTGAGCGACGCATGAGTTTCCGCCGCGCTATCAAAAGCTCAGCAGCTGCTGTCATGCGCGCCGGAGCGCACGGCGTACGTATCGAAGTGGCCGGTCGCCTGAACGGAGCCGAGATGAGCCGCCGCGAGAAGGAAGCAGTCGGTTCCGTACCGCTGCACACCATCCGCGCGGACATCGATTTTGCGAGCGTTCAGGCGCAGACCATCGCCGGTGTCATCGGTGTTAAGGTCTGGATATACAAGGGGGAGAAATAATCATGTTGATCCCGAAACGAACGAAATTCCGCAAGATCCGCAAAGGCAAGATCCGCGGCGTCGCTACTTCCGGCAATTACATCGCGTTCGGCGACTATGCGCTGCAGGCCCAGGGGCATGAGCGCATCACGAGCCGCCAGATCGAGGCTGCCCGCCAGGCAATGACCCGCTATATCAAGCGTGGTGGCAAGATTTGGATCCGCATCTTTCCTCATATTTCCGTCACCCGCAAGCCGCTCGATGTCAAAATGGGCAGCGGAAAAGGCAGCCCAGAGTTCTTCGTCGCGAAAGTCCGCCCCGGCACCATTCTTTTTGAAATGCAGGGCGTCAGCGAAGAAGTCGCTCGCGAAGCGATGCGTTTGGCCGGACACAAGCTGCCGGTCAAGACTAAGTTTTTGGTGAAGGAGGGTGCATAGATGAAAATAGTAGATATCCGCAAACTGAGCACCACAGAATTAGCTGCAGAGACGACGAAACTCAAAGAAGAGATCGCCGAGCTCAAGCGCCATATATATATGGGTGACAACCAGAACGTCCGCGCTGTCCGCAACAAGCGTAAGGACCTCGCCCGTATGCTGACTGTCCTCAGTGAACAACTCGTGAAGGAGGCCAAATAATATGGCGAAGTCAATTACCGGTGTCGTCAGCAGCAACAAAACGGATAAGACGATCGTCGTGACCGTCCGCGAGAAGAAAACGCATCCGTTGTACCGCAAGCAGTACACCACCAGCAAGAAATTTATGGCACACGATGAGAAGAACACCGCCAATATCGGCGACACAGTTGTCATCGTCGAAACTAAGCCGATTAGCAAGCGTAAGCGCTTCACCCTTGAAAAAGTCGTGGAAAAGGCAGCTGTCAAGCATGTCGAGCCCGAGAAGCAGGTCGAGGAGGAGGAAAAGTAATGATTCAGCAAGAAAGCCGCCTCGTCGTCTGCGACAACTCCGGTGCGAAGGAAATCCTTTGCATCCGTGTTCTTGGCGGTACCCGCCGGCGCTATGCGAAAGTCGGTGACATCATCACCGCTACCGTCAAAGACGCTAACCCGACCGGCAACGTCAAGAAAAAGAGCGTCGTAAAAGCAGTCGTCGTGCGTACCCAAAAGGAAATCAAGCGCAAAGACGGCTCGACCATCAAATTTGACGACAATGCCGCCGTTATCGTCGGTGACGATAAGCAACCTAAAGCAACCCGTATTTTCGGCCCGGTTCCCCGCGAGCTGCGCGATATGGGCTACGCCAAGATCATCAGCTTGGCACCGGAGGTACTCTAATGAGCAAGCAGAATGAAAGCAAGCTGTACAAGAACCGCCTCAAGAAGGGTGATCTGGTGCAAGTGCTCGCCGGCAAGTACAAGGGCAAGCAAGGTGTTATCACCGCTGTCCATCCCAGCGAGAACAAGGTGACGGTCGAAGGCGTCAATATCGTCAAGAAGCACGTCAAACCAAACCAAGCCTATCCGCAGGGCGGCATCATCGAACTGACGAAGCCGATCTGGGTGAGCAAAGTAGCCATCGTCGATCCCAATGCCAAGAAACCGAGTCGTATCGGTTATAAAGTCGAGAACGATGGCACCAAGACCCGCGTCTATAAGAAAAGCGGCAAGGAAATCAAGCAAGCAGTAACCAAGAAGGAGGCGAAATAATGGCTACCACAGCTACCGCCAAGAAGGCGACGACCGCCTATGCCCCGCGTCTCCTTGCGGAGTACAAAACGCACATTGTCGCCGACCTCGAGAAAGAGCTCGAGCTTGAGAATGTCCATCAGGTACCAAAGCTCGAGAAGATCGTCGTAAATGTCGGCTTGGGTCGTGCAAAAGAAGACAAGAAAATCATCGAGGCCGCCAAAAATACGCTTCGCAAAGTCACCGGCCAAGAGCCGGTCGAGACATTCGCAAAGAATTCCATTGCCGGCTTCAAACTCCGCGAAGGCAACATGATCGGCCTGAAGCTTACCCTCCGCGGTGAGCGCATGTACGAATTCATGGACCGCCTCATCAACCTCGTTCTGCCGCGCCTGCGCGACTTCCACGGGGTGAGTAACAAGGCGTTTGACAAACAGGGTAATTACAGCATCGGCCTGACCGACCAGTCCGTATTTCCCGAGCTGACATTCGAAGAGACGACAGCGCCGCATGGCATGCAAGTCGTGTTCGTGATCAAGTCAGAGGATAAAGCACATGCGAAGGCGCTGCTTGCCAAATTTGGCATGCCCTTCGAGAAGGAGAGTAAATAATGGCGAAGAAATCAATACTTGCCCGCGATGCAAAGCGCGCTAAAATGATTGACCAGTATGCCGCCAAGCGCGCCGAACTCAAAGAGGTCGGTGACTATGAAGGCCTTGCGAAATTGCCGCGCAACTCTTCGCCGACCCGGCGCAAGAACCGTTGCGTCGCTACCGGTCGCCCCCATGGCTACATGCGTCAATTCGGCCTGAGCCGTATCGCATTCCGCGAAGAAGCAAGCAAGGGAAATATCCCTGGTGTAACGAAAGCGAGTTGGTAATATGAGCACAACTACTACCGATCCTATCGCCGACATGCTGACCCGCATCCGCAACGCAATTGCGGTCGGAAAAAACGAAGTCAGCTTGCCGCATAGCAAAGCAAAAGAGCATGTCGCGATTTCACTTCGCAACAACGGCTTTTTGCATGACGTCACCGTCGCTGAGTTGGGCGTCGGCAAACAACTGCATATCGTTATCAACCTGGACGGCGAGAATGCCAAGATTACTGAGATCAAGCGTCTCAGTAAACCTGGCCGTCGCGCTTATACCAACGCCCGCGAGATTCCACAAGTTAAACGCGGCCGCGGTGTGCTCATCATCAGCACAAGCAAAGGTTTGATGACCGGCGACGAGGCGAAGAAACTCGGCGTCGGCGGCGAATTAATCTGTCAGGTATACTAACAAGGAGAAATAACGAATGAGTCGAGTAGGAAAACTACCCATCCAGATCCCAAGCGGTGTGACAATCACTGTCGACTCAGACGCCATCAAGGTGTCTGGGGCAAAAGGGAACTTGGAGACGCCTCAACTTGAAGGCGTGACGGTAAAGGTTGAGGACGGCGTCCTCACCGTAACGAGGGCGAACGACGAGCCGAAGACCCGGGCCAAGCATGGTCTGGTGCGCGCGCTTATCAACAACATGGTCGTCGGCGTAACGCAGGGCTTTTCCAAGAAGCTCGAGCTGAACGGCGTCGGTTTCCGTGTCGCCATGCAAGGCACCGATCTGAAGCTCAACATCGGGTTCAGCCACGAGGTTATCTATAAAGTTCCGCAGGGCGTCCAAGTGACTGTCGAACAGAACACCATGACCGTGAGCGGTATCAACAAGCAGCAGGTTGGCCAGGTCGCCGCTGAGATTCGTGCCCTCAAGAAGCCTGAGCCGTACAAGGGCAAGGGCATTAAGTACGAAGGCGAGCGCATCCTGCGCAAGTCGGGTAAGTCAGGAAAGGATAAATAATCATGAGCGACGCATCTAAGCAAGCAAAGCGTGCTCAGCGCAAAAATCGCATCCGTGCGACCGTCAGCGGCACCGCGGAACGTCCTCGCCTGAGCGTACACATCAGTAACCTGCATGTCAGCGCACAGATCATCGACGATGTCACCGGTAAGACTATTGTCTCGGCTACGACCGTCGGCGCGAAAGACGCTGGAAGCACTTTGACCGAAAAAGCCGCCAAGCTTGGCACCGACATCGCTGAAAAAGCGAAAAAAGCGAAAATCTCACAGGTCGTTTTTGACCGCGGCGGCCGCAAATATCATGGTCGCGTAAAGGCTCTGGCGGACGCCGCGAGAGAGAAAGGACTGGAGTTCTAAAATGGCAGAAGAAAACGTAGCGGCAGCTCCTGCACCTGCAGCAGCGCCCCAGCAGCAACATCGTGGCGGCGATCGTCGTCAGGGTGGCGGTCCCCGCGGTCCTCGTGGTCCGCGCCGTGATCGTGCCGAACAGGCACCAGAGGAAAAACAGTTCGACGAACGCGTTATTCACATCGACCGCGTCGCTCGTGTCGTGAAGGGCGGCCGCCGCTTCCGCTTCCGCGCCTTGGTCGTCGTCGGTGACCGCAAGGGCAAAGTCGGCATCGGTCTCGCCAAAGGCGCCGATGTGACCGCCGCCGTCGCGAAGGCCACTGAAGTAGCCAAGAAGCACTTTGTCAAAATCATTCGCTACAAAGACACCATTCCTCATGATGTCGAGGCAAAAGTCGGTGGTGCACGGATCCTCATCATGCCGGCTGCGGCCGGTACCGGTCTCATCGCCGGCGGGGTGGTACGTACTATCCTCGAAGTCGCGGGTATCACGAACGCACTCAGCAAGTCACTCGGCTCAAGCAACAAAGCAAACATCGCGTATGCGACCATTGATGCCCTGCAATCGATTGAACCCAGCAAAAACTGGGTGACCACGAAAGTCGCTGCCAGCAATCAGGCAGCAAAGAAAGCAACCAAGAAGGCGGAGAAATAACGATGCAATATCACGAACTTTCCTCCACGAGTAAGAAGTCGAAAAAGCGTGTCGGCCGCGGCATCGCCGCAGGGCAGGGCAAGACTGCCGGCCGCGGTACTAAAGGTCAGGGTGCACGCACCGGCTCGAGCAAACGTCCGGGCTTTGAGGGTGGTCAGAATCCGCTTATGCAGCGCCTACCGAAGCTTCGCGGTTTCCGCAGCCTGCGCGTATCGGCTACTAACGTGTACACCGATCAGATTGCCGGGCTTGGTGCCAAGGTGACGAACGAGGTGCTCGCCGAAAAAGGCATCA
>DAIPYY010000012.1:0-16418 GCA_036782475.1 Candidatus Saccharimonadota bacterium | reverse complement strand
CTCTACAGCACCGGCGGCAGACTCACATAGTTGTCGAGCCGGGTGGTGGTTCTTGTGTTGTTGACCCATGTCTCGGGACCCTGGAGGAACTGCTCGGCGGAACCAGAGCCATCATGCCAGGATCCTTTTGTTCTCGTGAGAATGAGTTGGTTTGCCGAAACTGCGCCGTAGACTTTTAGTTGGGTGTTACAGAGAGTGGTATTGGCAGCGGTATCTAAGTTTGCATAGTCAACATAACTCGCTACACCGCTGCCGCAGCTATAGAAGTTGCTGGTCGCCCTGAAGGTTCCATGGATCTCAGTGACAGCGCCACCGATGATGATGTTGCTGGCATAGATGGTGAGACGGGGAATGTCCGTGAGAGAAGCGTAGGTATAGGTAATGTTACCGCTGATGTAGACGTTGCCGGTAGCAACAATGGTGATCTTCTTGTTGGAGAGGGTCGATGCCGAGATCGTGACATTGCCAGCGGCTCTGTATAGTCCTTGCGCAAGGCCCGTTAAGCTGCCACCGCTGAATGATGGCGTGGTGGTCGTTACGGTTGGGGCGGTGTTACCAAGCGATGGGATGGCGCTGGGGCTAAAGCTACCGCCATAGGTGCTTGAACCATTGTTTGCGAAGGAGAGGGTCTTTGGCAGATTGCTCGTATTTCCCTTGCCTGTTATTACTCCGTTGATGTTACCTGTCGCTATGACGGCGAGGTTATTGTTGGCGCCGGCATAGTCACCAGAATCCCTGTTCCAGGAGATGAACGAGGCGGCCGAGCTCGGTCCTGTCAAGACATCGCCACCGGAGACCTCAAAGTAGGGGCGAGTGCCGGCGAAGGTGGTACCGCCGGGGCATGGGCCTACACTGCCACCTGAGCTGTTATATGCATACCAGCTCAGCGTATATGTACCTGGCGTAGATGATGTCGTCAAGGAAAACGTACTTGTAGCAGTATTGCCATTCAGTAAGGGATTCGTATCAGTAAAGGTATTTGAATACGCCGGCCCGGTGACGGTAGCAACAATTTTATTAGGAGGAGTGGATGACCCGGTCGCACTCGCCGTGAAGCTCTGCGTAGAATTGATGAGAAGAGCCGCACCAGTAAAACCACCCGTGCTGCAAGAAAGCGTACCTACCGGAGTTACTGTGATCGTGACGCAAGCGGGCGCAGAATATCGTCGGTTATTTACATAGGGTTTATACACGCTGACGAGCATAGCTGCACATATCCGATCTCCGTTGCTCAAACTATATGACGCGGAGGTCGTGCGCTCATTTGTTACGCAAGACGTCCTAGTGCTACCCTCATTAACTTTTCTTGTGGCATCATATGTGACACAGGAGCCCTGAGAACTGGAGCTACCAATCCATTGATAGTTTCTCGCAACGTTGCTACCCCCGTAATAGACTTTGTTTATCTCTGCAGTGCTATCTACGTTCTCAGCCGAATTTCTTGGACCGGTCGGAAGTGGTTGGTCTGCGGGCACCACAAAAGTAAATACCCGCCACATACCATCATTCACCGTCTTATCACTTGAACCATTGTTTTTGAGCTGGTTAGTAAATGTAGCTCCTGCGCCTCTCTCCATCGAAGAGGGGTAGCCGGTCGTAATAGGGTCAATGGAGTAATTCGTAGAAGAGTAGCAGAACCATGCAATGTCATCGGCCGGTTGCGTGCCGTTGGCCCGAGAATTACCGTTTCTATCGCCGGCAGGAAGGTCAGCCCAATAACCTTCCATTGTATTTATAGATATGAAGTCCCCTGCCGTTGTATAGTCCGAACCGCTCCAGTGATTCCAGCGATAAGCCATAGCACTGCCATCCGAATCCTTTACTACAAAAATAATAGCTAGGTTCGCGCCATCATCATGACACCTGTTTTGCACATGCGACCAAGACGTTCCATCCCTAAACCCATCAGCGGGCCCGTTGCCGCTAACTGAGTATTTGCGCCAGCCATAGCCATACCTGCTTTGATGACCGCCACCGCCGCCACCGCCCGATCCGCCCGTCCCCACCGCCCCATGCGCAGTAGGTACTACTACGAGCGTCGAAAGCACCATCATGCAGCCCACACTAGCAGCAAAGAGCACAAGGTGCGGAACCTGGCGTCTAGAAAACCACGAAAAGGACGTGCGCTTTATCATGTTTTTACTCGTTATTACTAGCCTTTTTCTCGTTAATAGTTTCTTCGAGAGAGGCCCTCATTGCATCAATAGAATACGTATTGCGCAGACTGCCATCAACAGCCTTGCCTCTACTGGTAAGTTTTTCGAGCGCATCCAAAGATTTTTGCATTCCGTCGACATTATCGTTCTCCAAGGCTGCGGAGAATAGAATAGCCTGACAAGTCGCGTCGTCGGCATAGCCCGAACTTTCAACTATGTCCTTGACCATAGCATCCATTGCTGCCTGATCTTCTTTGTCGAGCGGAAAATAAAAACTATTGTGTTTTTGGATAATATCATTACCGCATACCTGATACGTCAGCTGGACCTTTTGCCCCGGCTCCTTCATCCCCACATAGAGCCGGCCGCTAGCGAAACCAGCTATAATAGTTCCCAGTAGTATGATTACCACCACTCCTATAAAGATTATTTTAGGTCTCTTTTTGTTAGTATTGCCCAGTAGCGGATTCTCGCCCATAGATACGCGCCTTTGCTTGTAAATATAACATATGTATAGTATCAACCATTAGCATTCATGCCAAATCAGCAGGGCATCTGCGGAAATCTTGATTTTTAGCGCGTGATACGCGGGACACTATACCTACAATTTGGTCTTTGTTATCACCCCTGTTATACTACCAATCATGTCAATAGGGATAGGTATCATCGGGCTACCGAACGTCGGTAAATCAACGCTATTCAACGCATTGACTGACGCGGGTGCGCTTGCGGCGAACTACCCGTTCGCCACCATCGAACCGAACACCGGTATCGTGCCGGTGCCGGATGAACGGCTTGCCGTGCTGCAAAAAATGTTCAATGCACAGAAAGTCGTCCCTGCTACCGTCGAATTCGTCGATATCGCCGGCCTTGTTGCCGGTGCCAGCAAGGGTGAAGGCCTCGGCAACCAGTTCCTCGCGAACATCCGCGAATGTGCCGCAATTATCCATGTCGTACGCGCATTCCACTCCGGCGATGTCGTGCATGTTGCCGACCGGGTCGACCCCGGAGAAGACATCTCCGTTATCAATACAGAGCTGATACTCGCTGATTTGCAGACGCTTGAACGGCACCTGCCCAAACTTGAAAAGGAAATCAAAGGCGACCCGAAAAGGCGACCCGAGCTAGACGCACTCCAAGAAACCCAGAAAGAACTCGATGCGGGCAGAATCCCCGCACCCAGCACGCATCCTACTTCCCTGCAACTTCTCACCATGAAGCCGGTCATCTATGCATTCAATGTCGACGAGGAAACGCTCGCTGATAAAGCGAAACAGACCGAGCTAAGCAGGCTCGTGGCTCCTGCTGATAGCGTCTTTATCTGTGCCAAACTCGAAGAAGAACTGCGCGGCCTCGATGAGGCCGAAGCCAAAGAATTACTCGAAAGTTACGGCGTCACAGAGTCAGGGCTCGTCCAGCTCGCCAAAGCAGCCTATCACACGCTCGGACTCCAAAGCTATCTCACTGCCGGCGAAAAAGAAGTTCGCGCCTGGACAATCCACCAGGGCGACACCGCGCCTCAGGCCGCTGGCGTCATCCATACCGACTTTGAAAAAGGCTTCATAGCCGCCCAGGTCATCAATTACTCCGACCTTGTTGCCGCCGGCTCAGAGCTGGCAGCCAAGCAAGCCGGCAAAGTGCATACCGTCGGACGCGACTATGTCATGCAGCCTGACGATGTTGTTGAATTCCGGTTCAACGTGAAAAAATAGGAGGATTTTGCCCCTCCGTGTCACTTCGGAAATGAGTTGGCCAGTGGCTACATTCGATCGAGCTGAAGCTGAATCTGTGCAGCCGCATCCGCGATATTCGCCCAGCTGCTCCCCGTAGTGAGAATCGTGAGGGCATAGGTCTGTTTCGCCGAATACACCAGTGCCGAATCATGCAAATCGGCGTCCAGGAAACCGACCTTATCTGCTACCGTAACACCCTTCAACCCTGCCGGTATGCCACTGCGGTACACTTGCCGCTTCATCACCCCGAGCAAGCGGTCACGCTCCGCCTCCTTGAGCAGCTCACCATTTTGAAGCTTTGTGAGGAAGATTGTTTCGTCATTTGCCGTTGATCTCTGCTGGCCATACAGTGTCGTTGTATGATCAAGGCCAATCGCATGCACCTCATCATTAATAGTCGCCCACCCCACAGTATTGCCAAACCACACTGCGCAGGTATTATCCGAATTGATTATCATCTTATCAAAACATTGACTGATAGTAAGGCCGCCCGTCGACAAATCGTTCCAATGGTACTTACCCTTCTCGATGCCCTTAAGGAGCCCATATGCCACATACAGCTTATACGTGCTTGCCGGATGATATTGTGCGTCACCGCGGCTGCTCGTCACCGTCCCGTCAAGCATGCGTACCGATATGCCGTATCGGCCCTTGGCGGACACGATATCATCGAGCAACTCCTGCAAACCTGCGGCGTTGGCAGTATACAATTCGCGCACTGTCGTACCGGCCGGGATGTCGACCGTCGCGACTTCTACCGTCCCGTCACCTTTTTCGAGGATCTGTTTGCGGAGGACAGTTTTCGTCGCACTATAATTCAGCGCTTTACCCTTGCCCGATGCCGTCGGCGCACGATATATCTTTTTCTCGATGGTAGCCAGGTACGCACGTACCCCTTCGCTGTCGAGATCGATTGTCAATTTTTTCTCGTCTTTAGTATCGGGTGAAAATGATAAGAAAGACCCGATAGTAGCCGCATCAAGCGCATAGGTAGTCCCTGCGACCGAAAGCTTGATGTCCTGATCGATACGTTTCTGCGCCGATTTCACTGCCGATTTGGCATATCGGTCACCTCTTATAGGCGACACTTTTTTTGCAGAAATCGTTATCACCGTCCCTTTGCGCTTCAGCGCCGTTTCAAGTAAACGCTCACGCACCATCGACGCGTCACATGTCTGTCCGTCACGCGACGGAGCCAGCTCGGCCGTCCCGTTTTTGACCGTCACGGAAGCGTTCGTCGCCGCGACCGCACACACCTGTACCTGCGTCTTCACGAATTCGTCGAATGAACTTCCTGCAGATACCACCCTTACCGAATGGTCGGCCAGCACACCGCGACCGATGAGGCTAAGGGGAATTAAACGCTGCCAAAAAGGATATGCCCGTAGCCCCTCTACAGTCGCTGCTTCGTCAGGCTGCAGCCCAGCTGCATCCGCCGCGACCGTCACGGAATCCTGCTTGACCGGCCCCGCCGTATCGATTCGTACTGATGCCTGCCGGTATGCGTCGGCAGCTATCATGCTTTTTATTTCGGCCTCTGATTTTCCGCTTATCTGCACGCCGTCAAGCCGGGTGAATGGTGGTACCCACCGGCTCGGGTACAACAGCTGAAATATAACAACCAGTCCGATACCTCCCCCCACCCAAAGCCAGCGCCGGTTACGGCGCGATCGATACACCGGACGCCGTCGATCATATGCAGTCATATCAGCTTCTAGTATAGCAGCTTGCACAAAGTGGCTTTATGGGCCGCGAGACCTAGGTAAGTTGATAGAAAATCGGGTAGCGTCGGCGGCGCTGCAAGCTCGGCATCTTGGCATAGGGGTTGATTCCCCGCTGGGATGAAGTATGCACGATATATGGTGAGCTCTCCAGCTTAAACTCAATCTGCTCGGACGACCGGAACGCGGAACGCATCACGCTGATAAGCCGGTTCAGCCGGTGTGCCGATCGGATAGGAGGCATATGCGCCGATGTCTTAGGCATTACAGCGGTAAGCCATTGCTCAGCCGGTGATGACGATACGGCCGCACGGGCTTCCATGACTCGCTCCTGGATGTACTTCATGGAAGTATTCAGCTTGTCCATCGACCAACTGCTAAAGTAGACTGTGCGGGTTGGCAGGGACATACGGATTGTAGCGATGATAAACCGCGCACCAAACGTTACCTCCGTAATCATATCGTACCGGAGGTCTTCTATATTCAGCACAAAAGGCTTCTTGTCTACAATAAGCACGCGCAAATTGGTCACGCAAAGCAGTCCGAACCCACCTTCATAATACCCGTTGATAGCCATGATAATCTCTTCGTCGTCCAGTAATATACCGCAAAGCTGCGCCACCTCGGTACTTCCCCAGCCAATATAATGGCAGTTCTTTGCTTTGAGTTGTTCCTGGATTTGTGCCGCTGACATCATAGTGGGCTCCTCCCGAAGGCTCCGGTTTGAGGGCTTGGAACCTTCCTGCTTTCAGTATGCACTACCCTCGAGGTGATGCTGTGTGCCAGCTCACAAATCAGGTGAGACAAATATCACACTTTTCTGGTATGACACCCCTATAGACAAAGTAAAGCGCATCTGTTATAGTCTGCCTATGTTGGCGACACCTACCGAACAGCAGCAACTCGTCGATTTCTTTCATACCGGCGTCCATCAGACGTATGTAAAAAATGAATATATCACCGGCCCCGATGAAACGCCACGGGGCGTTTTTTATATCGAGTCGGGATTCGTCAAATCATACGATATTACCAAATACGGCGAAGAAAACCTCCTGATCGTCCGAAAAGCCGGTGAAATAATTGGCCTGACCTGGGCCATAACCGGTCAGGTCAAATCCATCATAAATACAGCGCTCGTCCCCACGAGCGTGTGGCTCGTGACCCGTGAGCAGTTTCACCATTTCATACGCAACCATCCCGAAGCCAGCCCGCCCATCATCGACACGCTCACCAACATGTACCGCCTGCACAGCGAACGCATCATGACACTCGAATATCGCACCGTCCGCGAACGGCTTGCATCCTTCTTAATTACCATGGCCAAGCGTTTTGGGGCACAATCCGGGAACGGACTTACCATCAGCGTCCCCCTTAAACAGCAGGACATCGCCAGCTCCATCAGCGCCACCCGCGAAACAACGAGCCGCGCCCTTGCCTTCCTGCAGCAAAACGGGACCATCTCCATCGAACAGTCGCTCATCACCATTTGTGATGAGGAAAGTCTTGCGGCAATTATTTCCTAGGTCCTACTTCCACTGCAGAATGATATTCTCGATGGTACGTATAACCGTCTCGTGAGAGGGCGGCGGAGTGTCATTGTAGTAGTGGTCAATCGATATGATGTTTTCATTCACGTTCAGGCAGACGATCTCATCAGCCATCATGTGCATCTGGTCGACTGCCGCGACACTCGCGAACGGTGTCGCCATGATCATCCGCTGGATTTTGATCGGTTTCAAAAACTCGGCCGCTGCACGCATTGAGAACCCGTTTACCAGCCCGTCCGAAACCACTACCACGTTCCTGTATCGGAGCATATTCGGATCCGTAATACCGCCGGAGCCGATAAGCGCGTTGATCTCGAATAATTTCTGCGTTTTTTGCTGCTCGATATAACTGAAGAATTCACTTTTCATTGCCTCAAGCTCGCCGGGGCTGAATTTGTCATTAAATACTATCTGGCCGAAGTTGTTGATAGACGCGATTGCTTCGGTCTCGCGCGGCAGCTGTATCGGCTCCAAGAGGAGCATATTGATCGCGCAGTGCAGCCGCCTCGCGATTGCCGCTCCCACCACCGCAGCCCCATCACCAAGGGCTAAAACGACACAATCTTCATAGCGGTACCTCGGCTCCAACTTATCAGCGATACAATCGCCCGCTGCCATCCGGCTCGGAAAGTAAAACATAAGCCTATTGTAGCAAGCAGCCCACCTTTTGCGATATGCTTTTATGGCCGCCTGGCAGTTTCCAGCTTTTTAAGCAGATAAAACCGTTCGACATTGCCTTTACCGCCCGCCACTTCCGAGTCTTTTTTGTCCACTATTTTGTACAACTTTTGTACCCAAATTTCGAAATCTTTCAAGATGTCACGGCGCATCCGGTCATTCTTTATGACCCCTTTGTGCTTCACACTGCTTTGACCCGCTTCGAACTGCGGTTTCACCATCGCGACCACGACCGTCTCGGGTGTAATGAGCGATGCAACGTGCGGCAGTATCTCCCGCAGGCTTATGAAACTCACATCACCTACCACGATATTGATGTCCTCTTTCGTCATAAAATCACGTATGTCCGTTTTTTCGTGCAGTTCTATGCGTTCGTCCGTCCTGAGACTGGGGTGCAGTTGGTTGGTCCCGACATCCACCGCGAATACTTTTTTGGCGCCATGCTTCAATGCGTACTGCGTGAAACCGCCCGTGCTACTCCCTACATCGAGCACCGTTTTGTTCCGCCAATCGATACGAAACGCCTGATCGGCGCCTTTCAGCTTCAACGCTGCCCGGCCCACATACTGTTCGTCGGCGCTGATACTAACGACATCGTCCTCGTTCACTGCGGACCCGGGCTTCGTGACGACCTTGCCGTTCACCGTCACCTTCCCCATCCGTATGTATGACTCAGCCTGGCTCCGTGATGCCACCAGCCCCTTATGCGCTACCCATATATCAAGTCTCATCGTTATATGCAGTCCCTTATGCTTATGTCATCGCCAGCAACTCGGCTAAAATATGATTTCTGCACCAATCGCTAGAGCAGCAACACCGATTGCAACATCCCTAAAACGTCGGGCTCCGTCTTTTTCAGACCGCTCATACGTCTTTGCCATGACTATTCCTTTACCCGTTCGCGGTAGGTGCCAGTGTCGGTATCGACCGAGATCAAATCGCCGGTCTTGATGAAGGCCGGCACTTTGATAGTGATACCCGTTTCAAGCGTCGCGTCTTTCGTGATGCTGGATGATGTGTCGCCCTTCACCGCCGTTTCAGTGTACGTCACCGCGAGCGGTACGTTTTTCGGCAGCTCGAGGTTAATGGGATTGTCATTGAAAAACTGCAGGCCGACCGTATCGCCTTCTTTCATGTACCCAGCTCCGTCACCGACCAAGTCTGCTGGCACTTCGAACTGCTCGAACGTTTCCTGGTTCATAAAATAGAACGTCGAACCATCGTTATACAGGTATTGCACCGACTGTGTCGTTACATCGGCCGTCTCAAGCGTCTCGTTGCCCTTGAAGGTTTTTTCAAGCACTTTGCCGTCGAGCACGCTTTTGATGCGCACGTTCACGATGGAGCCGCCGCGCCCCATGACTTTCTGGTTATACTCAACTACCCGGTATGGCACCCCTTCATACTGAAAAAGTGTCCCTTTTTTCAAATTCGTAATAGATAGTGTTGCCATGTTTCCTCCTGCTCGTGTTGTCATCCCAGCGAAGGCTGGGATCCAGTCAATTTAAAATAAATCATTTGATATGTCCTGCCAACTAGGATTGACGGTTTCAATAAGCCGTATTTTCCAAGCCCGCTGCCAAGCTTTGATGTTCTTCTCACTGCGAATAGCTTCCTCCGGAGAATCATACACTTCATAGTATACCAGCCTGTGCACCATATACTTCTCTGTGAAGCCCTTTATAGCTCGACTATGATGCTCCTGGATCCGTCTCACAAGGTCATTTGTCATGCCTACATATAACGTACCATTCTTTTTACTAGCCAAGATGTATAGGTAATATTGTTTTCTCATTCTTTTCTGGATCCCAGCCTTCGCTGGGATGACAACGGGAGTAATCTCACAGCCGAGAACGAATCTGGTCCACTCGGGCGCTCAGTTCGGCGACATCGGCAGGTCCGAAAATACCGCTAAGCCGCACAATGCATTTCTCTACCGAAGTCAGGCTTTTGTGTGCTGCGACTCCGGCTTTTGCTTGGACTTCCCTCGTTTCGGCATACTCATAGTCGCGCACATCCAGCCGGGCTTCATTGCAAAGTTGCTTGAGCTGCTTCACCAGTTTCGCTTCTTCCCGGTCCAGCTCATCGTGCTGAATAGTACGCAGCACCCCTTTCACCTGCCGGTCAATCTGCTGCATGTCAGCTGTCAGGCTCATGTACTCCCTCTCCACTATCCGGATCTTGCCCGTTTTCACGAGCGGTGGTGTCGTAAATTGGGCACTCACCGCTTTTTGTAGTTCTGACTGCGATTCTTTCAACTGCCTTATGTATAGCTTGTGACTGCTTGGGCGGTATTTGTCTACTCTTGAAGCCCACTTCATACATAGCCGATACTGTTACTCTCGCTGCTTCTCCCATTAAAAAGCGCCTATCCTCTGTCACCTTTGGTACTGCGATATTGAGTGCTTCAAGAACAGCCTTCGGCTGACCAATCATAGGGCAGCCAGCACACCTGTTGCCATACTCGCAAAATTCCATACGTTCTGTCATGAGAGACCTCCTTTACCCAGCAAGCTGTATTTTACCACCGGCCGGGAAGAGCAGCCGGACAAAAAGTCACGTCTTTTTGCCCGCGCGATGAGAAACCTACAAAAGTAGGTGTCTCATGGGGTTAAAACGGGATATCGTCGAGATTGATTGGCTCATCACCGATATCTTCGACGACATCGTCTTTTTTCTTTGATGAAGCCGATGAGCTCGCAGGAGTGGATGAACCACCACCCTGATAGCCGCCACCGTTGTCACCGCCACCGGCACCGCCGAGGAATGTCACATCCTGCGCGACCACTTCCACCTTGCTGCGCTTCTGGCCCTCTTGCTCCCAGCTGCGCGACTGTAAACGGCCGTTTACCAGGCAAGGGCGCCCTTTGGTCAGGTATTGCGCCACACGCTCACCGAGCGGCCCCCACGCTACGATATCGATATAATCAGTTGCTTCCTGCCAATTGCCGTCCGCGCCCTTGTAGCTGCGGTTCAGCGCCAGGCTGAAACTACAAACGTTCTGGCCGTTCGGCGTCTGCCGGAGCTCGGGGTCACGAGTAAGATTCCCCATCAAAATTACTTGGTTGAAAGATCGAGCCATATTGGTATCCTCCTTGTAGGAACTATGTCCTGCTCGTTAATTAGTACTCTTACGTTACCCCCTCTGCTTACCCACGTCAAGCATTTCGTCCAATCGGACTATCAAAAATCTCCTTGGATTCACTCCCAGGAGATTTTTATAACCTTCAGGGAAGAGCAGCCCGACAAAATGTGAACCATTTTGCCGGCGCGATGAGAAACCCATGAAATGGGTGTCCCATTACTCCCCTACGCTACGGCTACGAATGGCAGGAGGCCTATATGCCTTGCCCGCTTGATGGCGAGCGCCAGGTGCCGCTGCTGACTCTCGGTCAGGCCGGTTTTCTTGCGACTCTCGATGCGGCCGTACTGGTCGACGTAACGCTGCAATGTTTTGAAATCTTTATAGTCAAAATACGCGACGTCTGTGCGATGTTTGAAAATCTTCGCCATGGTTTATTCTTCCTCCTCGTCTTTCTCTTCGCGTTCACCGCGCTTGGCAGCCTGTTCGGCCTTTTTCGCCTTCTCGGCTTCTGCCTTGGCGATAGCCTTCAGGTCCGGACGCACGATGAGGAAACGGATAACCTCGTCGGTGATATTCAGGACGCTCTCGATCTTCTGCACATTCGCGCCCGGGATCTCAAGCGTGTAGAACACGTACACCGCGCTGTCATGCTTCTTAATCTGGTAGGCCAGCTTGCGCTTGCCCCAGTTATCGACATTAATGATTTTTGCGCCGTTATCCGTGAAGATTTTCTCCACGCGGCTTGTCGCCTTCTCCAGATCTACTTCCAGATCGGCGTCGAACAGAATAGCAATCTCGTATTGGTTCAAGACGTACTCCTTTGGTTATAGCCCGCACTCATTACATAGATGCGAACTGAGTTGATAGTGGAGTCATTGTATCAATCAACCCCTGTTATGTCAAGCTACTGCCAGATGCGCCGCAAGTGCCTTTATAGCACGCGTTCTACTGTACTGATTGATTATCCTCATAGCACATCTCCCAACAGATTTGGATGCTCCTGGGGGCAAAAGATGGCGCTCCCGTACGCTCCTATATAGTGGATTCAGAGGACTGGACATATCATGTACCGCCATCGCAAGCAGTAGGTTACCAAGCTCAAAGCGGCGAGTCATATTGGCGGTCGTGAGAAACTCATCAATTGTACTTTCCCTAACTCCGCAAAAATCTTTCTTCAAAGCACGCTCAATCAATGCATCCCGAACAGTGACATTATTGGCAACCTTTATCATGCCACTTTTCCAGAGATTTATTCTCGTTTGTTCGCTAAGCGCAATTATTTTTGCCTTAGGGCGACCGTCGTACTGCATCCCGTGCGGAGGAATAAAACCGGCAGAGGCAAAAATAATTGGCCGTAGCATGTCACCCAAGCTTGGTATATCTGGCCCATAGAATTCATCATGATAGCTGTCATGATCATCTCTATGCACCCATTGAACCCTAGAATTCCTAAGCGCAACCTGCTCTTTCGTGCCATGAACCAACGTCTCTTTAGGATGGTAATTATGATTCCAGTCCGCTATCACTCTACCGCCATGCAGTGACTTTCCAAGTGGCGGTAATTTCCTGTCTGTGACCATCGGAAGACATACACCGGTCTCCTCATCTACGGGCGTAAATATTGCTTGTTTTTCAGTTTTGGGATCAATCAAAAAACTCCCGGCGTTTAAGCCGGGAGTTTTAGTTGCGAGTGTTAGATTGCCATTCATGCCGGGCGGAGGAAGTTGACGACCGAGGTCGTTACCGTCTCTCAAAGTAATGATTTCAGCCGTCATACATTCCCCCATTTCGGCCTGTTTGTTTGATTCCATGGTAAATCTAGCCAGCCAAAAGTGCAAGTGATTTATGTAGTAAAAATGTCTATCCCACTCTGTTACTCAAAAAATGCCCGTTGTGGCAAACACAACTGCATCGAGTAAACGGCCTGCCTAGAATATCCATCGTGTCCTCAAAATTGAACAAAAAATGTAGCCGACTACGCTGTAGAACGACTAGCGCGCCAGGTACTCATCACGCGGGTCGGGTTCCGGAATCCGCGCGCCGAGGTCCGCATCGTCGTCTCCCGCATCGCCGCCGCCGAACACTTGGTCGAGGCTGCTCACGAGCACCTCGCGCGGACGCGAACCGTCCGCTTGGCCGATAATACCCTGCTCTTCCATTTCTTCCATTAGCCGCGCAGCCCGGCCGTAGCCGATACGCAGGCGACGCTGCAGCAGTGAGGTCGATGCCTTGCGGTTTTCTATGACCACGCGGACCGCGTCACGGAACATGTCTTCGTCGCCACCGCCGCCGCCGGCCATGTCGGCGTCAGATACAATACCGCCCTTGCCGTTGAGTTGCACCGGCTGGCTAACCACTTCATCATTGTACTCAGGTGCACGCTGCTCGCGGATAAAATCATTCACCTTGTGCGTCTCGGCGTCGCTGATAAACGCCGCCTGCACCCGCTTCGGTGCCGGCATGTCGCTTGTAAGTAGCAGCATGTCACCGCGGCCCAGGAGCTTGTTGGCGCCCTGTTGGTCGATGATTGTACGTGAATCTACCTGACTCTGTGTCGTGAAGGCGATGCGCCCCGGCACGTTCGCTTTGATGAGACCCGTGATGACATCGACGCTCGGACGCTGGGTCGCGAGGATCAGGTGGATGCCGGCGGCACGCGCCTTCTGGGCGATGCGCACGACCAGTGCTTCCACGTCCCGCGCCGCCATCATCATGAGGTCGGAAAGCTCGTCGATGACGATGACGATGAACGGCATGTTGTCGGTATCTTTGAGTGCGTTATATTCGTCGATATTGCGCTTGCCCACGCCCGCCATGGTGCGCAGGCGCCGCTCCATCTCCGCGACCGCCCATTTGAGGGCCGATATCGTCTTCTCCGGCTCATTGATAACCGGTGTCAGCAGATGCGGCAGGTCGTTGTACGGTGTCAATTCGACCTGTTTCGGGTCGACGAGGATGAGTTTCAGCGTGCTTGGACTATTGCGGTACAACAGGCTGGCCAGGATGTCGTTGATCATGACCGATTTACCGGAACCGGTCTGACCGGCAACCAAAAGGTGCGGCATTTTCGCGAGATCCGCAACCACCGGCTTGCCCACGATGTCTTTGCCGATGGCAAACGTCAGCAGGCTCTCTGACTCCGCCCACTCGCGCGACTGGAAAATAGAGCTGAGGCGCACGATGGCCGGCTTCACGTTCGGCACTTCGATACCCACCGCCCGCTTGCCCGGAATCGGTGCTTCCATACGGATGCTCGTCGCCGCCAGATCGAGTGCGAGATTGTTTTCAAGCGCGGTAATCTTCGTCAGCTTGACCCCTGTAGGCGGCTTCAGCGTATACTGTGTTACCCTGGGCCCGATATTGGCGCCTTCCATCTCGACGTCGATACTGAAATTGCGCAGCGTCTCTTTGATAGCACGGGCATTGCCCTCGACGTCGCCCGCGTCCGCGCGGTCTTGTTTCTGGTCGAGCAAATCAATGCCCGGCAGTTTCCAGTCAGGATCGCTGGCCGCCGTCAATGCCTCGTGGTTTTCGGACGGGGTCAGTTTTTGGGCCGTGTTTTTCAGTGATGTCAGCTGTGCCGGCTCGCGCGCCGCCTCATGGTGGTGCACGACGGGCACGCCTTCATTCATCTTGAAATGCTCTTCTTTTGCCTTGGCGCTCAGCGCGGCAAGCTCGTTATCCGTAGCCTCAGGCCGTTTGAACATATCGCCGAGGCGCAAAAGGACCTTCGGCGGTATACCGAACGCGAAAAAGAAAGCGAACACCGCGAACACAAAAAACAGCAGACTGGCCGGCACCTTGTCGAGAGCGCTCAGTACCACGCCGCCGATAGCATTGCCCGCTGCGCCGCCATGCCCGCCCGTAATCGTTCCGGCGGCTTGCTTCGTCGCGAACGCCGTGTAGAACCACGCCGAGGCGAAGAGCATGAGTAGGTACATATTGAGTACCCGCCACCCCGGGAGCTTTTGTTCTTCTGATATAAATTTATACGCACCCCAATACAGCAGGCTCACCGGGACCACCCACGCGCCCCAACCCAGCAGCCAGTTCGCGGCGCTAAAAAGCCCCTTTGGCAGGCTGCCGCCGGTGCCGAAGCCGCCAAGTACCATGAAAATACCAAGCAGGATAAAAATAACTGCGAGACTATACCCCCATACCGGTGAGGGTACTTTGACTACTTCCGCTTTGGGAGCGCGGGGGGATGATTTCTTTTTGGTCGTTTTTTTCTTTTTAGCCATAACTGTTTTATTATACCCCATGACCGGGGTTTGGGCTATGCCCTTTCCCCTCTTTGAGCGCCTGGATTGCTACGTCGCCCTCGTGAATAATGTCGGCTAAGTCCGCCCTCTCTTCGTCCGTTACTTCGGGCTGTTGGGCGGCATCACGAAGCACGGCGTTATTGTCTTCTTCGTACCGTATCGAGGACTCAGTCGAACGGTCAGGGGGTGGGGTACCTGCCTCAAGGGCATCAAGAAAATCTGGCAGGATATCTCCAAGGGGTTGCGGGTCATTCGGTGGCGTAGGTGTTGTATTTTGGTTTGTCACGATTACATTATAGCAAAAAAGACAACTTTTGTCAATAATGCCGGGTCATCCGCTACTTCAGATTGCTCTGGCAGGCCGCCCCGATAATCATATACACGTCGGTACCCTGGTTCGGGTTGACAAGCAATTCGGTAGGCATACCCCATTCATCCCGGCGCACCGTAGCAGTCGATCCCTGGTTGTCGTGGTTTTCCCATGACACCAACCGGGTATCGCCCGACGCGATTGCGCCGAGGATTGACTCTGTAACAGGGTCAATTTGCTTGCCGGCAAAGATAAACCTCTTCTCCGGGGTTTCGAGGACAACCGTACTGCCGACCATAGTCCTGATAACCTGGGCTCTGGCGTTGCTGTTCCCCAGGAGCTCGGTTGCACACTTCGTACCCATCGCATCGATGGCCCCCGTGATCTCCATATCACCGGAAAGCGGGATATGTTCAAGAACCTCACTGCCCGCACAGCCACCGAGCGTCAGCGCACACGCCGCGCCGCTGGCCACAACAAACTTACGAATATCTCTTTTCATGAGATATATTTTACCACATAAATTGCTAACTAGTCAACACGGGAGTCTTGGTTGAGGAGGCGTTCGCGCATCGCCTGGAAACGGGCCTGCTGCTCGGCGGCGATTTCCTCGGGGGTTTTTTCGCGTACGGGCTGGCCGTTCTGGTCGGTTTTCGTCTTTGGTGCGCTGCTCTCAGCCTTGCCGCCGATGACATTCACGACAGGGATGACAATGGGGCTGCGCGCCGTCTGCTCGAACAGGTAGTGCGTGACGTGGTCTTTGAGCTCAGCCTTGAAACGGTCGAGATCGATACGCTTGAAGCGTTGCTGTACTGCCCGGCGGATTTCCGCGCGAAGACCGTTGATCATTTCCTCTTGCTCGCGCATATAGATGAAACCGCGGCTGATGATGTCGGGGCTGGTCAGGAGTGCGCCGGAGGTCTTAT